>JANQQY010000641.1 GCA_028284845.1 Spirochaetales bacterium | reverse complement strand
CGCGGTCTGGGACGCCTACCAGCAGGAACTGATTGATGCCGGCGTAGAAGAGCTCGAGGAGTTCTTTGGCGAACTGTTGCAGTCTCGCATTGAATTCTGGAGCGACTAAGACAGAAGTCACCATCCCGCCCCGACCGTGATGCAATCCGCGGTCGGGGCATCTCTTGCACAAACCATACGCGCCACTTACCCTAAGGCGATTCTATGGCCAACTCCGCCTTCGATATCGATCAGTCGTCCCTTTCCGATCGTGCCTATCAGGTCATCAAAGATCTTGTTCTCTCTGGAGAGCTCAAGGCCGGTGAGTCGATCTCCGAACGATCGCTCGCCACGAAGTTCGGGCTGAGCCGAACCCCTCTGCGCGAGGCCCTGCGCCGTCTGGAGCAGTACGGCCTCGTTGTCTCTCGCCCACGGAGTGCGACGCAGGTCGCCTCTCTCGCTCCGGCCGAGGCCGAGGATGTCTCACACGTCCGTGCGGCCCTCGAGGTGGCGGGTGTGAGGCTGCTGATTGACCGCGCCTCTGACGAGGACATCGACGATCTGGAGGCTCTTGCCGGGAAGTGTCAGACCGCGCTCGATCGGGGTGACATTGCCGAGACATTTGAGCGAGACAGCGAGTTTCACATCGAGATAGCCCGGCGGAGCAAAAATAGGCATCTGCTCGACCAATACGTCAGGATGGATGCCAAGGTTCAGCTCCTCCGCCTCGTCCTTCACCTCCCACCTCAGTACCTCCGCATTTTTGTCTCGCAGCACGCTCCGCTCCTGGCTGCCATTCGCACACGCGATACCGATCGTGCTGTCGCGCTTATGGAGCGGCACGTAATGGATCAGCTTCAGTACCAGGAAGCACGCACGGCCCAGGCGTAGCTTCCGGCTCCTCATAAACAAAAGGGGTTGACAGCAGCCAAATCCATGATAGTCTATCTGGTATACCATATGCCAGAAGGCGATGGACGACGCTTCTGTGAGCAGTCACAGAGGAAAGGAAGGTAGATATGGCGAAACGTGTGCTTCTTTGTGCCGCTCTCGCACTGTTAGTGACGGGACTGGCGTTCTCGGCGGGTGACG
Organism: Spirochaetales bacterium; assembly: GCA_028284845.1. GTDB lineage: Bacteria > Spirochaetota > Spirochaetia > DSM-27196 > SLST01 > SLST01. Next base: position 1,107 of record JANQQY010000641.1, on the reverse strand, counting down.
GCGAATCTGCGCCTGCAGACGGCGAAGTTGGCGGGACTCTTCGTGTCTTTGACGACGTGAGCGAAGCGTGGCAGACGGCGTTTAGTGAGCAGTACCCGGAGGTGACACTCGATGTTGAGTCTGCCGGGGCGCAGCAGTACGAGTCGATACTCAAGTCGCGAATTGCTGCGGGCGACGCACCGGATGTCTTTGTGGTCTGGAGCAATGCGCGTGCCGCGGACTACGCGATTCGTGGTCTGATCGAGGATCTGACCGACTATCCGTTCACGCAGCGGGTGCTGCCATCGGTCAACCGAGAGTTCTCCTACGACGGTCGCGTCTACGCACTCAGCCACGGCACGGAGGGCGAGGGTCTTTACATCAACATGGACCTTCTGAATCAGATTGGTGAAGAGGTTCCCACAAACTGGGAAGAGCTCCTTGCGGTTGCAGAAGCGTTCGAGGAGGCGGGAATTCAGCCCTTCGCGGCCGGTTTCAAGGACGACTGGACCATCATGCGCTACACCAACTCGGCGTTCGCGACCCTCGGCTACGGGCGTGATCCCGACTACGAAGAGAAGCTGATCTCCGGTGAAGTCACCTTCGACGCGGAGGGCTGGCGCGAGACGTTCGACAAGTTTGGTGTGCTCCTCGAGCGGGGCTACATGGGCGAGTTCCCCCTGGCAACCGACAATGCTCAGGCGATCGCATCCTTCTCAAGCGGAGACGCCGGCATGATGATCCACGGTTCGTGGGAAGCCCAGCAGCTCGCTGAGCTCGGTGGTGACATGGACATCCTGTTCACGGCGACTCCTGTGAACGACCCCGGCGAGGATCTCTACGCCAACTGGAAGGCCGGCGTTGGCTCGGCGATCTCAACGGATACCAACAACCTTGCAACCGCGGTCGCGTTCCTGGATGTGTTTGCCCAGCCGGACGTAATCGTTGCGAACGCCCTTGAGACCAAGACCTATCCTGGGTTTGTGGACGTGTCCGTTGATGGAATCAATCCGATTCTCGACGGCTTTGTTGCCACCTTTGTCTCGGCGGGAATGACTCAGCCGGGCGCTCACTACAAGTGGCCGGCCGGTATGTCGAACAACTGGAAGAAGAAGCTTCAGGAGTTTG
>JANQQY010000613.1 GCA_028284845.1 Spirochaetales bacterium | reverse complement strand
ACTGCTTGCTTGCTCACACGTACGATAACAACATGAGTGTTTCCGACGTTTCCTGGATTGGCATCATCGTCTCGGCCGCCGTAACGTTTGTGATAGGTGGTATCTGGTACGGACCGTTATTCGGCCGCGCATGGCAAGCGGCGAATGAGTTCTCCGATGAGTACCTCTCATCGCGCAAGATGGGAGTCGTCTTTGGACTCTCGTTCGCGTGTTCCCTCGTTGCCGCGATCGTGCTCGCAATGTTTATAGGCCCGGACGCAGGCGTCGTGTTCGGCGCAGTGGCCGGCCTGCTCGCAGGGGCCGGTTGGGTCGCCATGCTGACCGGCATTCAATACCTGTTCGAGAAGCGGTCCCTGACGCTCTTCGCAATCAATGCGGGCTATAGCGTCCTAACCCTGACGGCGATGGGCGCCATTATCGCGGCGCTTCAGTAATGGGCGAGTACGAGCCGACCTAGCGCCCAAAGAGTCGCTATTCGCCATACTGGGGGAATGCGATCACGAGACATCTCCGTGCCGGACGTTCACCTCAATCTGAATGTCCGGGGTCTCAGGGAATCGGCGACCCTTGCGATCAACGAACGCAGCAGGGCGATGCAAGCTGCCGGGCAGGAGGTGTCGCTCCTGGGTCTGGGCCAATCGCCTTTCCCGGTACCGGCCGCCGTTGTCGATGAGCTCAAGGCGAACGCACACCAGAAAGACTACCTGCCGGTCAAAGGCCTGACGCGACTTCGGAACGCGGTGGCCGGGTACCATCGGCGACAGGTGGGGATCGAGTATCGCGGCGAGGACGTTCTTATCGGACCAGGCTCGAAAGAATTGATGTTCCTCGTCCAACTCGTCTACTACGGTAACCTCGTGATCCCAACACCGAGCTGGGTCTCCTACGCCCCACAGGCGACGATCGTTGGGCGACATATCCACTGGGTACCCACCCAGATCGACCAGGGCTGGCGGTTAACACCGGAACGCCTGGAGGAGGAGTGCAAGACCGATCCCACTCGGCCCCGCATCGTGATCCTCAACTACCCCAACAATCCGAGTGGAACCTCGTACGGAGCAAAACACCTCAAGTCGCTCGCGGCGGTCGCACGCAGGTACAAGGTCATCATGCTCTCCGACGAGATCTACGGTGAGCTTCAATATGACGGCCAACACTCGTCGATCGCGACGCACTATCCCGAGGGAACGATCATCAGCTCCGGCTTGAGTAAGTGGTGCGGCGCAGGTGGCTGGCGATTGGGCACATTCACCTTCCCGCAGAGTCTGCGATGGCTGCTGGACGCGGTCGCTGTGGTCGCCAGCGAGACGTTTACCTCAACGAGTGCGCCTATTCAGCACGCTGCGATTCGAGCGTTCGAAGGCGGCATCGCGATCGAGCGATATCTCTTCAACAGCAGACGGATTCTCAAGGCGATTGCTGAGATGGTCGTGCGAAAGCTCCGGCACATTGGCGTGGAAACACCGGAACCGCAGGGTGGCTTCTATGTCTTCCCGTCCTTCGAGACCTTCGCTCGGAAGCTTCACAAGGCAGGGATTCATTCGAGTATCGAGTTCTGCGAGCGCCTCTTGGAGGCCACCGGAGTAGCGATCCTTCCGGGCGCCTCGTTCGGACGACCACCGGAGGAGTACACCGCTCGGATAGCGTTCGTCGATTTCGACGGAGCACGGGCACTCGTAGGTGCAGAGGCCGTCCCTTCCGCGCAGGGGCTCCCGGAGGACTTCCTGGAAAACTACTGCGGTAGAGTGTCGAACGCGATGGATCGTTTGTGCGAGTGGGTGGTTGGGCTGTAGCTCCATACGCTCCACGGTGTGATGCTTCGTCGGGATGCGAACTGCCGACTGATGCCGAGGCACTCCGGGAAGCTCGTGGTCTGATGAGAGTTGCTTTATCTCTATGTAGAGATAAATTCGTGCTACCATGTCATTCAGACCAATTTCCTACATCGGACGATCAGAAAGCGTGATGGAGGGAGCCGGGGTTCCGGTTCATCGCGTGTTTGGAAATGAGAGCACCGGGGCAACCGATCCCTTCCTGCTTCTCGATCACCTCAAGAACGAGGACCCGACCGTGAACATGCCGGGATTCCCCTGGCATCCCCACCGTGGCATTGAAACGATCACCTACATCCTCGAAGGCGGCGTCCAGCACGAGGACAGCCTTGGAAACAAAGGTGTTCTGACCGCCGGCGACGTTCAGTGGATGACAGCCGGCAGCGGCATTGTGCACCAGGAGATGCCTGCCCCGGGAATGGGTTCGACCGGTCACGGATTCCAACTCTGGGCCAATCTCCCCGCCGCGGAGAAGATGACGTCGCCTCGGTATCAGGACATTGGTTCAGCCGAGATACCGACGGTAGTCGAGGACGACGGCACCACGGCCCGAGTGATTACCGGCTCGTTCTGGGGCGCAACCGGCCCTGTGACCGGAATCGCTACGGATCCCCGATACCTCGATATCACGATTCCGCCCCACACAAGCAGATCGCTCCCGGTCGAGACCGAATACCACGCCTTTGCGTACGTGTTCGAAGGATCGGGCACGTTCCGAGGAGCCTCGGCGCCAATCCCGGCACCAACCGAATACATGTCGGAGTCCGGGATCACCGAGCCGATCACGGCGCACCCAGTCGAGAATCGGAACCTCGTACTCTTTGATCGGGGAGACGAGATTCGAGTCGAGACAAACGACGAGCAGCTGCGATTCCTGCTTGTCTCTGGTCGCCCCCTCCGCGAACCGGTCGCCTGGCATGGGCCCATCGTGATGAATACCGAAGAGGAACTCGTCCAGGCGTTCTCCGAGTACCGGGACGGGACGTTTCTTCGGCACGGGTAAGGCCGGTGGCGGCCGGCGCGGCATTCAGGGCTTCTTTTGTCTCGCCATCGTGAAGGGTCGCGTTTGCAGAGCGGCATGGGCCCAGGTCGAGGCCGAGATCGCTCGTACGAAGGCGCTGGAATCCACGCATAGCAACGACTTCAACAGCTACACCTGTTCCTCCCATTCAGATGGTCACGCGCCCCACATGCAGATCATAGGAGAAGATCTGCGAGAGCTGCCGCTGGAGAGCGATCTGCGACGATCCGCGAGAGGACAGAAGGATAGGGGCTGAAGAACCAGCTCTGTACGAATCCGAAGTTCATGAACAGAATCGACCCATGAACTGCATCCAGCTACTCAACAAGACTGAGGATTTTGTCGAGGCACACCTGCATGGCAAGCTAACGCTGGAAGACTTGGCGAACCACCTTCACATTTCCAAGTTTCATTTTCATCGGAGATTCAGGCAATGCTCGTCGGAAACCCTTCGGCAGTTCATCTCCAGAATCAAGATGGAGCGGTCAGCTATCCGGCTGCTCGCCAGTTCAGATACCATCACCCACATCGCCCACACCTTCGGCTTTGGTGATTCCAGCGCATACACCAGGGCCTTCAAGCGTCACTACGGCATGAGCCCACGCGCATTCAAGAGAGCAAGAATAGACATGTTTTGTTCCTCTGCAGAATCCACACTCCACCAACGAGGAGCGCAGAGGGAGAACCATGCATGAACCGACAATAACCATCACGGATTTTAACGAGAGAGTTATCTACACGAGATTCAGAGGGTCCTATGCGGCATTCCGCAGGAAAGCTCGCGACATGCTCAACGAGCTCCTTGAGTTCGCCAATCTTCACGATCTCTTGGATCCGAAAGCGAGCAAAGTCATGACGCTGTATCATGACAACCCGCACATAACTGGCTCGGACAACTTAAGGACCAGCATGGCTATGACAATCCCCAGGGACTCCACGGTCAGAGAATCGGGAAGCATCACGATCATGGAGATCAAAGGGACGTATGGCGTCGGTCACTTCGAATTGTCAGCGGGCGAGTACAGTCAGGCGTGGGACCACATGTATCACGAGTGGTTGTTCAAGAGTGGCCGAAAGGCCCGAGACACATTTCCTTTTGAGCTCTACGTGACGGAGCCGCCAAAGAGCAGAACTGTCACGAGCCTGACCGATCTGTACATCCCCATTGAGTAGGACTGGTGTCACTCGACAGCTTGTATTTCGTGCGGAACAAGTGCATGGTAAGTGCATGGCAGTGAAGACAATCACGATTGATCTCGACGCGTACAACACACTTGCATCGCGAAAGCGCGAGGGCGAGTCATTTAGTCAGGTCATCAAACGAACATTCGCAAGTGAGCGCTACACGGCTTCCCACCTACTCGAACACTTGGACGAGTTGACTGTAGCCACGGAGACCCTGGAGAGCATCGAGAAAGCAGCCGAGTTACGACGCGCCGACCTCGTTGCCGAGCCTGAGCAGCCGTATGATGCTTGATACGAGCTATGTCGTCGATCTTCTGCGGGAGCGAAGCAATTCGAGCGAAGGTCCCGCGACCTCATTCCTGAGGAGACATAGGGACGTACGACTTCGTCTTCCTGTTTTTGTGCTCTGTGAGCTCCATCTAGGGGTCGAACGGGCTCGCAACTCCGAACGTGAACGCCTGGTCGTTGAATCGTTCTGCGAGTACGCCGAAGCCACCTACCCGGCCCCGGGATTCGCTACCATCTACGCGCAGGCCGTTGCATCTCTTCTCACGAAAGGTGTGCCAATCCCGGTCATGGATGCGCTTATTGCATCGCTCGCAATTCAGTACGCAGAGCCGGTCGTGACGCGCGACGTGAAACACTTTCGGAGAGTGCCCGGCCTGGTGGTGAGCACGTACCGATCCGACTGACCCGGACCCGTTGCCATTGCTACAAGGGAACAACCAAGACACGGCCCGCGTGCGGCTGATCGACGAGATCAAGAACGCCATGATCGAGCGTCACCAGAATCGCCGAGTTCTCGCACGCGGTCGCCAGCAGCAACGCATCGGTGATCTGCCGGTACCCCTGCACTCGATCAGCCAGCCATTTCGGCCATCGTCCAGGCATTGGTCCGGTCTCCAGTTCCACATGCGCCCCCATGTCGGTCAA
>JANQQY010000601.1 GCA_028284845.1 Spirochaetales bacterium | reverse complement strand
GACCCGCCCACCTTCTCAAACAGCAAGAAGATGGACCGAACGCTCGACATCCAGAGAGACCACGGTGAACTGCTCTCACGTTGTGAACAGCTACTTGCGCCGGGAGGGGTCATCTTCTTTTCTACGAACAAACGCGGGTTTAAGCTCGATCAGCTGCCGACGGGCCTCGCTGCAACAGACATCAGCACGTCGACGATTCCCGAGGACTTCAGAAACCAGAGAATCCACCACGCCTATCTCATTGAACGGTCGTAGCAGTTCCACGCCGAACCAAGACGCATAGCCCTATTCAACGATCACCCTGAAGTAGCGCTTCTTCCCGGCGCGAAGAAGGAGCTCTCCCTCCTCCACCCAGGCTTCATCAATGACGGCATCAATGTCCTTCACCTGCACGTCATTGACGCGGGCGCCGCCCTGCGACACAAGGCGTCGCGCCTCGCTTCGGGAAGCGCAGAGGTCTGTGCGTGCAAAGAGATCGAGCACACCAATCCCCGCCGAAAGCTCCTGCTTCGAGAGCGTGATGTCCGGGATGGCATCGGTAGATCCCCCACCGGCAAAGGCGGCGCGAGCCGCATCACGAGCTCGCTCGGCTTCCTCGGCACCATGGATGATCGCCGTCGCTTCAAAGGCGAGACGCTCCTTCGACTCGTTGATCTCCTGACCTTCGCGCGCGCCGAGGGCGACGCACTCTTCAGTCGGCAAGAAGGTATAGGTCAGGAGGAACCGACCAACATCCGCGTCCGGCACATTGCGCCAGTAGTGATACATTTCATAGGGAGAGCAGAGCGCCGTATCAAGAAAAATCGCCCCGGCCTCGGTCTTCCCCATCTTCTTGCCGTCGGCGCGCGTGACGAGCGGGAAGGTAAGGCCAAAGACCTCGGTCTGTGCGACGCGCCGAGTCAGGTCGACGCCCGCTACGATATTGCCCCACTGATCGTCACCGCCAATCTGAAGACGAACACCATGCTTTCGCGAGAGCTCCAGGAAGTCGTAGCTCTGCAAGAGCTGATAGTTGAACTCGATAAACGAGAGCCCTGTCTCGAGTCGCATCTTGTACGCCTCGAAGGTGAGCATTCGGTTGACGGAGAAGTGCTTCCCGATGTCACGAAGGAACTCGATGTAGTTGAGGTCGGCGAGCCAGTCGGCGTTGTTCACAACGGTTGCGTTCTCTGCGCCTGCAGCAGCAAGGAAGCGGGAAATCTGTGCCGAGATCGCATCAACATTCTCATTGATCTGCGCAACCGTGAGCATCTTCCGGGTTTCCGTCTTTCCGCTCGGATCGCCTATGCGTGCGGTACCGCCGCCTACGAGTGCAAAGGGCACGTGCCCGGCTTTGGCCAGATGCGCCATCGCATAGAGCGGCACGAGATGACCGATGTGAAGGCTTGGCCCGGTGGGATCGATACCGACGTAGAAGGAGACCGGGCCCTCGTCCATCAATGCAGAGAGCGCGTCAACGTCGGAGCATTGAGCGAAGAAACCTCGTTCCTTGAGCGTCTCAAGCGCGGCGTTCATGAATCGGACGTCCGCTTGTACGATTTGATCTCCTCACGGATCCGGGTCGCGATCTCACTCACCGGAACGCGGACCTGCTCCATCGAGTCACGGAATCTGAGAGTCACCGTCTGGTCTTCCTTGGTGTCGTAGTCAACCGTGATGCAGAACGGCGTCCCAATCTCATCCTGCCGTCGATAGCGGCGGCCGATCGCGCCACCCTGATCGTAGAAGGTGCTGAAATCCTCTCTGAGGTCACGTTCGATCTCACGCGCGAGATCGGCAAGCCCATCCTTCTTGACGAGCGGGAACACCCCAATCGTGATCGGCGCGACGGCAGGATGGAAGTGAAGAACGGTTCGCACATCGTTCTCGCCAACCTGCTCCTTCTCGTAGGCGTCGGCGAGCACCATGAGCACCGATCGTGTGAGCCCCGCCGAAGTCTCGACGATGTAAGGCAGGAAGCGCTCCTTCTTCTCGTCATCCAGATAGGTGAGATCCTTTCCGGAGAACTCGGAGTGGCGGGAGAGGTCGAAGTCGGTCCGGTTGTGTACTCCCTCGAGTTCGCTCCACCCGAAGGGGAAGAGATACTCGATGTCGTAGGCAGCCTTTGCATAGTGCGCCAGCTCGTCCGGCCCATGCTCCTGCCACCGAAGACGATCCATCCGGATACCAAGCTTCTCGTAGTAGGCCATGCGCTGTTCACGCCAGTAGTCAAACCACTTCTCGTCTTCGGACGGATGAACGAAGTACTGCATCTCCATCTGCTCGAACTCGCAGGTTCTGAAGATGAAGTTCTTGGTGACGATCTCGTTCCGAAACGCCTTCCCGACCTGGGCGATACCGAAGGGGACCTTCACGCGAGTCGTCTGAACGACATTCTTGAAATTGACGTAGATGCCTTGTGCAGTCTCAGGACGGAGGAAGATCGTGCTCGCGGTGTCTTCAACCGGTCCAAGGTTGGTCTTGAACATCAAGTTGAACTTTCGCGGCGCGGAGAGCGGATTACCCGCCGGACTCGTCATGCTCTCCTGCTGCTCCTGAGTAAGGTGATCGAATCGAAACCGTTCGTTCGTCACCGTGTCCTCGACAAGCAGGTCGTCAAAATTCTCGACGTGACCACTCGCCTCCCAGACACGAGGGTGCATCATGATCGAGGCGTCGAGCCCAACGATGTTCTCATGAATCTGGGTCATCTCACGCCACCAGAACCGCTGGACGCGGTTCTTGAGTTCGGAACCAAGTGGTCCATAGTCCCAGGCTGAGGCGAGCCCGCCGTAGATGTCGGAGGAAGGGAAGATGAACCCGCGACGCTTGCAGAGCGAAACGATCTCATCCATCACTTTTGGGTCTACCACTGGGTCGCTCATAGTGTCTCCTTCAGTCGACGAAGCGCTCGCTCCGCCCGCATAGCTGCTTCCTCACCGCCGAGCTGCCGAATCGACCCAAAGAGCGGTGGGGATACCCGACTCCCGGAGATGGCAACGCGTAAGGGCATAAGTACGTTTCCGAGCTTCGTCTCAAGCTCAGCTGCTTGTGCTCGGAAGATCTCTTCATTCTCCTCGTCCGTGCGATCCGCTATCGCTCGTACCATCGGAACGATCTGCTCAAAGATCTTCACCGTTGCCGCGGCGTCGAGCTTCTTTGGGATCATCTCCGAAAGGTCGAAATCAACAGGATCGACAAAGAGGAACCGCAGCTGCTGCGTCGCGTCAGTGAGGTGCTTAAGACGCTCCTGAATGAGTGGTACTGCTCCCCGAACGATGGCTTCCTGCTCACTGGAAGCGGGCGTGTCCACCAGCCCGTCCGCCTGCAGGAAGGGTAGAATTCGCTCGTAGAGCGCGTCCACACTTAGCTCGCGGATGTAGTGACCGTTGATCCAGTCGAGTTTTTTGTAGTCGAACGTCGCCGGCGACTTGCTGATCTTGTCGAGAGAGAAGATTCGCTCCAGGTCGGCGAGGCTAAAAATCTCGGTCTTGTCGTCGTAGCTCCATCCAACGCGGGCGAGGTAGTTGATGATCGCCTCCGGCAGATATCCCTTCTGCCGGAACTCAAGCACGCGCGTCGCACCGTGACGCTTCGAGAGCTTCTGCCCATCGTCGCCCACGACGAGCGGCAAGTGGCAGTAGATAGGGGGCTCCCAGCCGAGGGCCTCGTAGAGCAGAACGTGAAGCGGCGCAGATGGCAACCACTCGGGCCCGCGCATGATGTGGGTGATCTCCATCAGGTGATCGTCAACGACGTTTGCCAGATGATAGGTGGGCAAGCCATCAGATTTCATGAGTATGGGATCGACGGGAATGTCCTGATTCTCCCAGCTGATATCGCCGTAGACGACATCCGAGATCCCGGTGGATCCATCGAGCGGAACCTTGAAGCGGACCACAGAGGGGATCCCTTTCGCCTCCCACTCTGCGTGCTGTTCGGGAGAGAGATCGCGAAACCGGCGATCGTACTCCTTGCCCGCATCACGCATCGCCTGCAACTCCTCCTGCGTGTCGTACGCGCGGTAGGCGTGTCCCGACTCGAGCAGCGCCTCCGCGTACGACGTGTAGAGTCCACTGCGCTCGGTCTGAATGTAGGGTCCGAAGTCTCCTCCAACCTTTGGGCCCTCGTCCCACTTAAGGCCGAGCCAGGTCAGTGTCTCGTAGAGATCCTCGACTCCCTCTGCGTCGTATCTGGTCTGATCGGTGTCTTCAATACGAAGTACGAAGGTGCCCCCGGTAACTCGGGCGTAGAGGTAGTTGAAGAGTGCGGTGCGGACGCCACCAATATGCTGGAGCCCGGTGGGCGATGGAGGATAGCGTACTCGTACGGTCATTCCGGGGATTATAGCAAAACGTATCGCTACTTCAACCGAATCTACTGGCGGTACCAGGAGAGAAACTCACCGATCGCGGACAACGCCTCGTGCAGGATCTCCTCGTTGGGAAGGAAGACCAGTCGGAAGTGATGTGGATCGGAGAGGTTAAATCCGGTCCCGTGCACGATCAGAATTCGTTTCTCGCGCAGAAGGTCGAGCGCAAAGCGAACGTCGTCCGTGATGCCAAAAACCTCGGGGTCGAGCCGTGGGAAGAGATAGAGCGCACCCTTCGGTTTCACGCACGAGACTCCCGGAATAGAGGTGATCATCTTGTGGGCAAGATCGCGCTGATCCAACAGGCGTCCGCCCGATATGACGAGGTCGTTGATGCTCTGATACCCGCCAAGCGCGGTCTGAATCGCATATTGCGCCGGAACGTTACTGCACAGCCGCATGTTGGCGAGCATATCCAGGCCCTCGAGATAGTCTTTCGCCATGATCTTTCGGCCGGATATCATCATCCACCCCGCCCGAAAACCCGGAGCACGATAGTTCTTGGACAGACCGCCAAAACTGACACAGACCAGGTCGGTGCAGATGCTTGCCATGCTGACATGCTCAACCTCGTCGTAGATGATCTTGTCGTAAATCTCATCTGCGAAGACCATGAGATTGTGCTCCAGCGCGAGCCGGTGAATCTGCTCCAACATCGCGGGCGAGTAGACGGCACCGGTCGGATTGTTCGGATTGATGACGACGATGCCTCGCGTGCGTGAGGTGATCCTTGATCGAATGTCGTCAATGTCGGGCTGCCACTCGGCTTCCTCATCGCAACGATAGTGAATCGGAGTTCCGCCGGAAAGTCGAACCGCGGCGGTCCAGAGCGGATAGTCAGGAGCCGGAACGAGCATCTCATCACCATTATTCAGCAATCCCTGCATTGCCATAACGATGAGCTCACTGACACCATTTCCAAGAAAGATATCTTCGATCTCAACATCCGGAACGTCACGTTGCTGGTAGTACTGCATGACCGCTTTACGAGCGGAGAAAAGGCCTTTGCTGTCGCAGTAGCCTTGGCTATCACGTAGGTTTAGTATGACGTCATGAAAAAGCTCATCGGGAGCGTTCAGGCCAAACGGCGCAGTGTTCCCAATGTTCAGCTTGAGGATTCGATACCCCTCCTCCTCAAGACGTTTCGCCTCCTGGAGGACCGGGCCGCGGATATCGTAGCAGACGTCAGCGAGCTTCTTTGACTTCCCTACCATACGCCTAATCTACCGTTTCAGTGGCGGATGAGTCAGGTGCTCCGGGATACGCCCAATCAATCGCCTGCTCGATCTGCGAGCCGAGGATGACGATATGCAGGCGTTGTCTCTCACGTTCGAGGAGCCTGATCATCTTGTCGCGGGAGATCTTTGAACGAATACGGTTGCGTACCGAGTCGGCGACCTTCCTGACATCTGGATTCGACTGAGCGTATGGATCGAGCATGGAGCCGGCGAGCACCGCCAGAAGATTGTCCCGCGCTTCTGTGGCAACAACAACGAGTTCGTCTTTCGCCTCTTCAATTCGATCGTTCAACAGCAAGCAGACGGCATAACACCATCGAACCCATTCCGGATGCGAGACTCGCGGTGACTCGACGCGACGGGTGAGTTCCTCGAGCATCGATTTCCCCTCGTCACCCAACAGCCGCGGAACACCCAGCTCCAAGACAAGGGCGTCCGCGACACGTGGCTTCGCCGAAGAGAGATGAGCCGCAAGAGGGCCAATGCGCTCGATGCTGCGCGAGGCGATGTAGGCATTGACAAGAATCCGGCCCCGCTGCGCGTTGATCCGATTGTGCTCGAAGGCAAGCGGCTCGAGGTAGCGCACGATCCCGTCCCAGTCCTCCTGTTCCAGAAGCGAGAAGACCCTCCAGTTTCCAACGAAGTAGGCGTTGAGCGCGATCAAGACAACGAGGAAAGCCGCACCAAGCGGCCAGTTTGTACTCCAAAATACGCTTGTGTAGTCCCATCCAAGGACGATCGCAGGCATCAGGAAGATCAGAACAAACGAGAGGAGAATAACGACGTTGAACACTGCGAAGAGCACTCGAAACCGCATGGTCGCGAAGTCTATCCCGGAAACCCAAAGAGTAAAAGAGAAGTCCGCTGTGCTATAGTAGGGGCGATGAACAGCGTCTCCGTGGATGCCCTTGAAGCGGGCAAGTACTTCACGAAACCGGTCTACCTGGATGACAACTACATCCTTCTCTCGCCCGAGACCCAGTTGCCGGAAGAACTCATCGAGCGCCTCCGGTTATGGTCCTTCGAGTCGGTGGCGACAGAGGGAGACGTGATCGAAAAGCCTGTGGTCTCAGCAGACCAGAGCGGCGACACGATTGCGATGTCGGTCGATCAAGACCTCAAAGACACAAACATGTTCCGCCAGGCAGAGGACTTCGTGAATCAGCTTCTGGGCTTTGTCGAGCGAACCTTCACGAGTTTTGTAACGAAGAGTTCTGTCTCGTCATCACTGGTTACCGAGACAGTGAAGGGCATCATCGAGATGGTGAAGAGCCACCGACGGTACATGCTGCGTCTCAGCGAGATGAACACCAAAGACAGGAACTACATTGTCACACACTCCGGCAAGACCACCGTCGTGGCCGTGGCGATTGGTCAAGCGCTGAAGCAGCCCCCGCACAAGTTGATCGAGATTGGCACCGCGGCACTTCTGCACGAGATAGGAATGGTCCGACTCCCTCCGCAGCTTTACATGTCCTCTCGTCAGCTTTCGGAGAAGGAACGACAGGCGGTCACGGCTCATACGGTCCTTGGATTCAAGATCCTCCGCCAGCTTCAGTTCCCAATGCAGGTTTGCCTCGCCGTCTTGGAATGCAAGGAAAATATCGACGGCTCCGGGTACCCACGAAAGCTCACCGGCGAGCGAATAGGACTCTACGCGAAGATCATTATGGTCGCGAGCTCATTTGTCGCGCTCACTTCGGCACGCCCATTCCGGGAACCGCTCGACGGCCACGCGGCGATTCTGGAGATGCTGAAGCATCGCGGCAAGATGTATGACGAGGCGGTGCTCAAGGGTCTCGTGGCATTGGTCAGCATCTATCCAATCGGCACCTTCGTCGAACTCTCAAACGGCAGCTTTGGAATGGTGGTTGACACCAATGCAGAAAACCCTCGGGCGCCTCAAGTTCGTGTGATGTACGGTCCCAGTCGTGAACGATACGCCGAGCAACCAATCGTCGACACGGGACTCGACACCGATCACACGGTAACGCGCGCACTTCCACCGGAAGACCCCATCCGACTCGAGGCCGCACCAAAGGAAGCGGACAACTGAGTCGCACCCTATCGTCCCAATTGTCAGACGGTCCGCGTGCCGTCACCGTCATACTTCCGGAATCGACGGCGCAGGTCGAACCTGAGCGGCGACTTGACGAGCTTCTTGACTCGTACGGTAGCGCAGATGATCCGGTCGTGGCGGCACGGGTCAACAACGAAATCCTCTCGCTCTCACGACGGGTCCGCATCAATGCAACCGTTTCTCCCGTTCTCCTCTCGACTGAGGCAGGCACACGGGTCTACCGACAGTCGCTCTGCTCACTGCTTTCGCTGGCCGTCGCTCGGGTCTCGCCACATCGCCGCCTCGTGATGGGGCACTCCCTGGGAGATGGCTACTTCTTCTACTTCAAAGACGATGATGTGGTGACGAACAGGGAGATCGATGGGCTGCAGGCAGAGATGCGGAAACTGGTTGAATCCGATCTGCCCATTAGCCGGCACCTTGTCGCATATGAAGACGCGCGTCGACACTTCGAAGAAAACGGACAATCCGAAACGTCGACGCTGCTCGGACACAGGAACGAGTCACGAGTCGCGATTCACGAATGTGGAGGATACCTTGACCTTGCGCATGGTCCCCTTGTGCCGCGAACCGGACTGTTGACTGCGTTCGAACTCGACGTTCTCGACCCGGGGTTCATCCTTCGATACCCCTCACGAGCAGAACCCAATGTGGTTCGTGCCAGAAAACACAGCAGCCTGCTCTTCTCAATCTACCGCGAATACAAGGAGTGGGGTCGCGTTCTGGGCGTCACCTCCGTGGGTCGGCTGAACGATCGAGTGCGAAACGGGAACATCGGGGAGTTCATTCGAGTCAATGAAGCGCTTCAGGAGCGCAAGATATCGAGTATCGCCCAGACGATCGCGTCCCGGAAGGGTCAGGGCGAAGAGCTTCAGATCGTCCTCATCGCCGGCCCGTCGAGCTCCGGCAAGACAACGTTCACAAAGAAGCTTGCGCTTCAATTGAGTGCCCATGGATTTGCTCCGGCGATGCTCTCCGTAGATGACTACTTCGTCAATCGGGAAGATACACCCCGTGACGAGAACGGCGACTACGACTTCGAATCGGTCCAGGCACTTGATGTCGACCTCTTGAACGACCACCTGCTCTCCCTCATGGCGGGCAATCGGGTCGAGCTTCCGACATTCGATTTCAAGAGTGGAACGCGGGAGTTTGCCGGCCACGCGCTGCAGCTCAGCGACCGTGGGATCCTGGTCATGGAAGGAATCCACTGCCTCAACGATCAGCTCACGCCACGTGTTCCTCGCGCCGGCAAGTTCAAGATCTACATCTCCGCACTGACGCAGCTCAATCTGGACGATCACAACCGGATATCAACGACCGACAACCGCCTGGTTCGTCGCATGGTTCGCGATCATCAGTTCAGAGGCCACAGCGCAAGCGCAACGCTGCACATGTGGCCCTCGGTCCGTCGCGGCGAGGAACGAAACATCTTCCCATTTCAGGATACTGCCGACGCGGGATTCAACTCTGCCCTTGACTACGAACTCGGCGTTCTCAAGAAACACGCGGAACCTCTCCTACGAACCGTCAAGCCGGACGACGACACCTACGACGAAGCGGTGCGCCTTCTTCGGTTCCTTTCGAACTTCGTCAACATCCCGGACAAACTGGTACCGGACTACTCGATCGTTCGAGAGTTCACCGGCGACAGCGGCTTTCGATACTAGACGCCTACCCTGACCCATGACTACTGTCGCTGATACGTAAATGCCTCGAACCTCTCCGACCACGACCCACGCATGGTCGGGTAGTCGATCGAACTGCGGAGAACAGAGAGGAACTCGGTGCGCGGGATCTCGCGACCGCCCATAGACTCAACATGAGGTGTGTGAAGCTGGGCATCGATGAGGGTGAATCCATAGTGCTCCAAGAACCGAGCAAGCCGAATGAGAGCAACCTTCGACGAGTTTGCGGAATGGCTGAACATGCTCTCGCCAAAAAACATACGACCAATCGAAACTCCGTAGAGTCCGCCTACCAATGCGTCGTCCAACCAGGTTTCGACACTATGCGCGAAGCCCAACTCGTGCAGCCGGAGATAGCCCTCTGCCATCTCCTCTGTGATCCAGGTTCCGTCCTGGCCGGGGCGTGGCGTACGAGCGCACGAGGTAATCACCGCGGCAAAATCAGTGTCCGCGCGGACGAGAAGCTCACCTCGATTGAGAACCCTCCGCATTGAGGAGGAGACATGGACCTCGTCGGGAACAAGAACAAACCTTGGATCAGGGTTCCACCAGAGGATGGGATCCCGCGGGTTGAACCACGGGAAGACACCCTGGCGGTAGGCTGAGAGAAGCATTCCGGGCGAGAGGTTCCCGCCGACCCCGACGATCCCCTCCGGGGTCGAGGCCTCAGGCGGCGGGAACTGGTAGAACTCGTCGGGCTCCAGCCAGGGGAACTCTCGCTTTACGATTCGCCCTCCGAGGTCGCCGGCTGCTGATCCCCGGAGGTCTCATCGCTCTGCCTGGGACTACCCGGAGTGATGATGATGTCGTCGCGGACCACATCCGCAGTCGCGTGACCACCATCCTGCAGCTCCCCAAAGAGAACCGCATCAACGAAGTATCCCTTGATCTTCTCCTCAACAAGGCGAGCAATGTTGCGTGCGCCGAACTCATCGGAGAACCCGTTCGTCGCGAGCCACGTCACACAGGCGTCGGTAACATCCAACGTGATGTTCTTCTCCTCGAGCTGGACGGCGAAGGCGTCGATCTCCTTTCGCACGATATTCTCGATCACCTCGGTGCCAAGCTTGTTGAAGAGAACGACTTTGTCGAGTCGGTTCCTGAACTCCGGCGCGAAGAACTTCTCCACCGCATTGTCAACGGCTTCGCTGGTCACGCGTCCACCGCCAAAGCCGATCATCGGCTTGCCGATCTCTCTGGCACCGGCGTTGGAGGTCATAATCAGAATGATGTTTCGGAAGTCAGCCTTGCGCCCCTGATTGTCGGTAAGGGTGGCGTAGTCCATTACCTGCAGAAGTACGTTGAAGACCTCAGGATGCGCCTTCTCTACCTCGTCAAGAAGCAGAACCGCGTGCGGAGTCTTCCGCACAACATCAACGAGCTGCGCTCCGTCGTCGTACCCCACGTAGCCCGGAGGCGCACCGATAAGCCGAGATACCGCATAGCGCTCCTGATACTCGCTCATGTCGAATCGATGCATCGCGACACCGAGTGTCTCTGCCAATTGTCTCGCGAGTTCGGTCTTCCCAACACCGGTCGGTCCTACAAACAGGAACGAGGCGACCGGCTTGTTCGGATTTCGGAAACCGGCACGACTTCGTTTGACAGCGGAGACAACCGCGTCAATCGCAGAATCCTGTCCGTAGATGGCGCCACGAAGCGCGGGCTCGAGTTCCTTCAATCGGTCCTTTTCGGAGACAGAAACGCTTCGCTCAGGAATGTTCGCGATCTTGCTAACCACACGTTCGATGTCCAGCGCGCCGATGTCGACGGGGTCCGGTTCGTTCGCCGCCTCATCGGCTTCCTCCGACTCACCCGCTTCGGCGGCGTCCACGGCAGCATCATTTGCGTTTGATGCCTCTACGTCGCCTTCGGACTCATTCGCCTCGGTGACGGCATCATCGGTCGTCTCTTCTGCGATCTCATCCTCGGAGGCAGTCGCCTCGCGCTCGAGGCGGAAGGTTCTCATCCGCACGTATGCGCCGCACTCATCTATGACGTCGATCGCCTTGTCCGGCAGGTGACGGTCCTTGATGTACTGGTCACTCAGACGAGCAGCGAGCTCAAGCGCTTCATCGCTATAGCGCACATTGTGAAATGATTCGTAGCGGCCCTTGAGCCCCTTCAAGATGTCGACAGCCTCGCCCACTGAAGGCTCCGGGACATCGATTTTCTGGAAGCGTCTGGAGAGTGCCCGATCTTTCTCGAAGTAGCGCCGGTACTCGTCGTGGGTCGTTGCGCCAATACATCGGAGCCGCCCCGCAGCGAGTGCGGGCTTCAGGAGATTCGATGCCTCGATGGAACCGCCGCCGGCCGTGCCGCCCGCCCCAACGATCGTGTGAATCTCATCAACAAACAGTATCACCTTGTCCTCGTTCTCGAGTCGCTTGATGACCGCCTTCATGCGCTCTTCGAAGTCGCCTCGGAATCGTGTGCCGGCGAGTACCGAACCCATGTCGAGTGAGTAGACGCGATAGCCCTTCAGGATGTCAGGCACATCGCCGCTCGCGATCCGCTGTGCGAGCCCTTCAGTGATTGCAGTCTTCCCGACGCCCGGCTCGCCAAGATGCACAGGGTTGTTCTTCAGTCGTCGACAGAGGACCTGAATCGTCCGCTCAAGAATGTCCTCCCGGCCAACGAGCGGCTCGAGCTGTCCCTTGCGAGCCATCTCTGTGAGGTCGGTCGTGAACTGTTCGAGCGGATCGTTCTTCTTCTTCCGCTTGCCGCGCCCTTCGTCTGCTTCCGAACCGTCGGCGGCCATCTCCGCTTCCGATGCATCCTCGTCGTCACCAAATGTTTCCGGCTCCGACTCGTCGGAGAAGACGCCGTGGGAGATGACTTGAAGGA
>JANQQY010000594.1 GCA_028284845.1 Spirochaetales bacterium | reverse complement strand
TCGTACTCCACTGCAAGGACGCTCCATGGATTCCCGACCAAACATTCTCTTTATCATGACCGACGACCACGCGGCCCAGGCGATCGGTGCTTACGGTAGCCGGGTCAACCAGACCCCGAACCTCGACCGGATCGCGAATGAGGGCATGCGCTTTGACCATTGCTACGTCACCAACTCCATCTGCACACCAAGTCGTGCGACGATCCTCACGGGAACGCACAATCATGTGAATCGGGTGACCACGCTCAGCACCCACATCGATAACCGACTACCAAACGTCGCAAAGCATCTGCGATCCGGCGGCTATCAGACGGCGATTGTTGGAAAGTGGCACCTGGGGCAGGGAGCGGAGCACTGGCCCACGGGATTCGACTTCTGGAGCGTTCTTCCCGGCCAGGGCCGCTACCACGATCCCGTCTTCGCGGAGATGGGGGAAACGATTGTTGAGAATGGCTATGTCACCGACATCACCACCGACAAGTCGATCGAATGGCTTGAGCAGCGTGACACGGAGAAGCCGTTCTTTCTCATGTGCCATCACAAGGCACCGCATCGGCCGTGGGACCCGAAGCCCGAGCATCGTTCGCTCTACACCGATCCCATTCCCACGCCCGATACCTACGACGACGACTACAAGAACCGTGCGCGTGCCGCCGAGCAGGCGCACATGCGGATTGCTGTGGATATGACCTACGACGATCTCGATCTGGTGCAGACACCGGAGTCGCCCGGAATGAATCTTGGCTGGGGCAACAATCGATACGTTCCATTTCCTGAGGACGACGATCTTGAAGGCTTTTCTGTCCGATGCCGCAACACAGGAGAGCGGTTCACCTTTACGACGCAGGCTGAACTCAAGCGCTTCAAGTATCAGCGCTACATGCAGAAGTACCTGCAGTGCGTGCACTCTGTGGACGAGAATGTAGGCCGACTTCTCGACTACCTTGATGAGGCGGGCCTGGCAGAGAATACCGTCGTCTTCTATACCTCCGACCAGGGCTTCTACCTTGGTGAACACGGCTGGTTCGACAAGCGATTTATCTATGAAGAGAGCTTCAAGATGCCCTTCCTTGTTCGTTATCCAGGGACGGTCAAGGCAGGAAGCAGCTGTGAGGCCATGGTTTCAAACGTCGATTTTGCGCAGACCTTCCTTGATATCGCCGGTGTGACGCAGCCCAACTACATGCAAGGCCGTTCCATTGCGCCGCTGCTTGAGGGCTCGACGCCGGACGATTGGACCGACCTCGCCTACCATCGCTACTGGATGAATCAGGACACCATTCACAACGCGTACGCCCACTACGGTATTCGAACGCATGACTACAAGTTGATCTACTGGTACAACGACGACTGCGGCGAGGACGGAGCGAATCCCGGAACCGACAAGCCGGAATGGGAGCTCTTCGACCTTCGCAGCGACCCGCTTGAACTCATCAATGTCTACCATGATCCGGAGTACGCGGAGACTGTGACCATGATGACCGCAAAGCTCGACGCTGAGATGCTGCGAATCGGCGATACCCCGGTCCACGAGTCCCGGCATGATCTACGATGAGTTGGTAGCGGCAGTGACGGCCGCGCGTGCCGCCCTGTTGGATTCGATCGAAGCGTGTCCGCCTTCGATGAGGCTTACCTCTCCGGGCCCGGACCGCTGGCACGTAGTGAGTGTCCTTGATCACATCGATCATACCCAGACACGAATCGTCGGACTCCTTGAGCTTCTTATTGCGCGATCGCAGAAGCGCGGTACTCTCGAGCAAGCTGACATGGAGCGTGTCAGTGTGAACGTGAACTACCGTGAGGCATTGCCCAGCTACGGCGTGATTCCGGCCTTCCCGGGCACTGAACCCACAGGCCGGTTGGAGGAGGAGATTATCGCTTCCCTCGCTGCCTCCGCGCCGCGGCTCCAGAGCGTGATCGAGATGGGCCGCGGGCATGATTGCACCGCGCTTGTTGCTCCTCACCCCATTGGTAGATTGAACTTCTACGAATGGATCTATCTCGTGGCGGAGCATGACAGGATTCATACTGAGCAGGTGAACGAGATCGTCCGGGACCTCGAGTAGATTGCCGGGTCACCCTGCGGTTCGTACTATGAGCGCAGGAGCCCGCATGAGAGACCAAGTACTACCTACGCTGCCCCTTGATGAGTGGGACAATACACGACAAACGCTTCACCTCTACCTGCAGGTGATGGGCAAAGTTCGAATGGCACTGATGCCCTACCGCAACCACTGGTGGAATGTCACTCTCTACGTGACCAGTACTGGTATGTCGACCGGTCCCATGCCGTTTGCAAACGGTCTCCGATCTCTTACCATCGAATTAGACTTTATCCGACACCAACTTCGCGTGCTGAGTAGCGAGGGAGAGGAGCGAACCACAGAGTTGCGTGATGGTCTTTCGGTCGCCGATTTCCATGACGAGCTCTTTGCACATTTGGAGTCGCTTGGAGTTGAGGTTCAGATCTACGATCGTCCCTACGATCTGCCGGTCGAGAAACGATTTGGAGAGATCACCGACTGGAAATCGTATCAGCCGGAGTATGTGAACCGCTTCTGGCGAATCATGCTCTGGGTGAACAGTGTATTTGAGGAGTTCTCCGGTCGGTTCTACGGCAAGACCTGCCCGGTTCACCTCTATTGGCATCACATGGACCTGACGGTGACCAGATTCTCCGGCACTCGACTTCCGGCAGCCGAGGGCGTCTCGGGTCCCGATGCCGAGGCCTACTCGCACGAGGTATCGAGCTTCGGATTCTGGGCAGGAGATGCGATGGTCCGCGAACCCATGTTCTACAGCTATACTTTTCCGTCGCCGGATGGGCTTGATGCGCACCCACTCCTGCCAACGGCGAAAGCGGGTTGGGTTGATAGCAACGGCAGCCCAATGGCGATGCTCTCCTACGAGGCGGTTCGAACGAGCGACGAACCGCGTACCGCCCTTCTCAGTTTCCTTGAGAGTGCCTACCAAGGAGGCGCGAATCTTGCAGGCTGGGACGTTGCAAGCCTGACAACGCCGTACCCGTCGTCACGCTGACCGAGCGGTCAAGCGCCGTCACGCGCAGGAACCCCGGAAACTGGCCGCGTTGGGTGCAGGAAGGCTTGGCACTCGATCTTCCGACCATCAGGATCTGTCGCAAAGAAGTTGTAGATCCGGTATGTGGTGTTCACCTTCGGCGGCGATAGGGCCGTCGGGCGCAGTCGTTCGTACATCTCGTCGACTTCGTTCCGCGTCTCATACCAGAAGGTGACCAAGCCGTCGGTATCCACGGCATCGGCTTCATGCAGCCCAAGCAGCAGGTTCTCGTGTGCCATGATCGCGATGCCGTCCTGCTCGAGCCACGGCTCCATCTCCATCGTGTCCTCGTAAAAGGGACGGAGCCGCGTAAGGTCTCGTGTTCGAATAAAGAGGATCCCTGCCATTGCCGCTCCTACCTCAACCCGAGCGTTGGGATGAACTCCGGCGCTCGTCGTGCCTTGAGCCGCGACTCCAATGTGTACCCCATCCGGAGAAGGTCCCCGTCCGCTCCGTGCGCACCAACCAGCGAGATGCCGACAGGAAGGCTGTTGACATATCCGATGGGAAGGGTAAGGTGCGGCGCACCGGAAACGGCGGGCGCACGCGACATGCCGCCGCCTGTGTAGTAGTCACCTACCATGTGATCGATGATCCAGGAGGGTCCGTTCGAGAAGCCGGCCAGCGCATCAAGGTTCTCCTCGCGAAGGAGTTTGATGAGTCCCTCCTCGCCGGCGAGCCTGCGGCTTTCTCTGAGAGCGGTCACATACTTCTCGTCAGCGAGGCTGCCGCATTCCAACGCTTCGTTCATATGCTCCTGGCCAAAGAGACGGAGGACCGAGTCGGCGTGATCGTTGTTCCATCTGACGATGTCTTCGAGAGATTGAAGGTCTCCGCCGCGTCGGTTGAGATACGATTCGAGTCCGGCTTTGAACTCGTAGAGAAGGACTGTCAGCTCGTTCTTCGCGACCTCTTCCATCGCCGGCATCTCAATCGGGTCAACGATCACCGCTCCGGCCTCCCCAAGCGCTTTCACAGCAGCGTTAAAGAGAGCGAGCCACTCCCGATTCCGATGTGATTCGAGGGCCTTGTCGCGCACAATACCGATGCGTTTTCCGTCCAGGTCGTCGTTCTCAACGTCTGCGAGCCCCGTCGTGATCGTCGCCGCGTCGCCGGTGACGGCGTCTTCCGGGTCAGCTCCAATCATTGCGCGCAGCAGGATCGCGGCATCGGCGACCGTGCGCGCCATTGGGCCCGCTGTATCCTGACTGGCGCTGATAGGGATGATTCCGGTCCTGCTCACCAGCCCCATCGTCGGTTTTAGACCGACGAGCGAGTTGTGGGCGCTCGGGCAGGTGACTGATCCGTCGGTCTCCGTCCCAATCGCGACTACCGCGAGATTAGCGGCAATTGCCGCACCGGAACCTGAGCTCGAGCCACAGGGCGAGCGATCGAGAACGTAGGGATTGCGTGTCTGGCCACCTCGACTCGACCATCCACTATTCGATCGCGAGCTTCTGAAGTTGGCCCATTCGCTCAGATTCGTCTTGCCAAGGATAATCGCTCCCTCCTCACGCAGACGTTTCACCACAAACGCATCCGACGGCGTAGGCGCGTCTACCAGAGCGAGGCTCCCGGCCGTCGTCTTCATGCGATCCGAGGTATCGATATTGTCCTTGATGAGGACAGGGATGCCGTGGAGAAGGCCGGTTTGTTGCGCGTTGCTCTGCGTCCGGGCGATCTCGAGCGCATCAGGGTTGATCTCAATGACCGAATTTACCTTCGGCCCATTCCGGTCGATCTCTTCGATCCGCTCCAGGTAGTTGGAACAAACCTCTTCAGGCGTGGTCTCACCGTTTGCATAGGCGCGCTGCAGCTCTTCAATCGTCCACTCTCTCATTTGATTACTCCGTTCCTGCGTAGAGTGGGGAAAACTCCGTTTGGTCGCTTGCCAGATAGTCCCAGCGGATTCGTACGATCTGACGCAGGTGGAAGTAGTCGTGCGCGATCCAGGAGCTCATCAGATCCCCCGCGCGCAATGGGATCCTGTCCGAGCCGCGACCGGCATAGAGCGTGTTCGTGTCGATTGATCCGATGCTCTCAAGCCAGCTCAGAGAGCGGGCGCGCTCAGAGGCAAACCGATCGACAGAGGCTGGGAGGTCGCGCGAGGCATAGGTTCCGTCTTCCGCCGGAGTGATGAGGTCGAACGGTGGCCAATCCGTGTTCGCATTCTCAGAGATCAGCCGGAGTCTCGTCCGAAAGTCGAGATCCTCCTCGTCCGCGAGATGGTTGACGATCTCAACCAGCG
>JANQQY010000578.1 GCA_028284845.1 Spirochaetales bacterium | reverse complement strand
CGATGCCGGCCTGCGGCGGGTAGAGCCCCGTCATGAGTGAGGCTCTGCTCGGGCAGCAGCGTGCGGAGTTGTACATGCCCTCGAACCGCACGCCACCGGCGGCAAGTGCGTCCACGGTTGGAGTCCGAATCTCACCACCGTAGCAGCCAAAATCGGAGTAGCCAAGATCGTCCAGGAGCACGACGAGGACGTTCGGGCGGGCGGTGTCGCCGGGCTCACCTGCGACGGCCGTTCCGCGATCCGTCCTGTCCACGCGATCGCTCACAAGTCGTACCCTTCAGGCTTCCGCTCGAACTGCTCTCGCCAACGGGCGAGGGGGAACTTCTCCGTCCGATCGTAGTGATAGACGCCGTTCTGCTCCTGCTCCACGTCTGTGAGCTGCGTGTAGCACCAGCCGCTGATGTGATCAAACTCGAGCAGCGTATCGACCAGCCCGGTCAACCGTTCAAAGAACTCGTCCTGCGTTCGTGGCGTCCCGCCGTACCCCCACGCCTTGGTGAGGTCCTTCCGGTTCGCATTCGCATCGGCTCTATCAAGCTCGCCGACCCACTTGATGCCGCCAAACTCGTCCACGATGTAAGGCTGACCCTCGTAGGGCGCGTCGTAGTCGGGAAAGTTCCTGAAGGGACGTCCTTCCGCGTCAGGCGCGAGTTCCTTGCGAAGTTCCGAAGCGTTGGGCTTATAGGTGTGCACGGTAAAGATGTCCGTGTCGTGATGAACGTAGCCGCTCGAGTCGTTGACGGGGCGGGTTGGATCGAGCTGCCGACAGATGGAGGTGGCATCCATATGATTGAGGTAGTGTGATCGCGGATTGCGGAAGTCTCGAGTCTCGTTGAACGGCGTCCAGGCGATGATCGATGGGTGATTCCGAAGGTGCATCACGACCTCTCGGATCTCAGTCTCAAAGGCACGGCCCGCCTTGTAGTCGTTGTAGTCGAGTCCCCAGGATGCCCACTCCGACCAGGTCAGGTAGCCAAGCCGATCGGCCCAGTAGTGAAATCGATCCTCAAAGACCTTCTGGTGGAGTCGTGCTCCGTTGAAGCCTGCGGCCATGCTGAGTTCTATATCGCGCTTGAGGGCTTCATCAGAGGGGGCGGTCCAGACACCGTCCGGGTAGAACCCCTGGTCAAGAACAAGGCGGAGGTAGATCGACTTGCCGTTGATGTGGAATCGTCCATCACGAAGCGTCACTTCACGGAGCGCACCATAACTTAAAACTGAGTCTATAACCGCACCGCTTCGAGTGACGGTGAACTCCAGCTCGTAGAGTTCCGGGGAGCCGGGGTACCAGAGGACGGGATCCGGTACGTGCAGATCTACAGGGATCCCATCACGACACGGTGCACTCGCCTCAGCGACAATGACTCCATCCCGCTTGGCCTTTATGGTAAGCACCGCGCTCGCCTCTGCACGGTAGTAGCGCGGCACAAGGGCAAAGGCACCGCGTTGCACATCCGCGATGATCTGTACGTCTCGCACTCCTGCCAGGTCTACGGCCTCGAGCCAGACGGTCTGCCAGATTCCGGTCGTTCGGGTGTAGAAGCATCCATAACTCTGAGCGTAGTGGGTCTGCTTGCCGCCACCCTGGCCGCCCTCGTTGATGAAGTCGCGAACGGCGATCACCAGATCAACACTCGAGCCGGGTGCGGCATACCGGGTGATGTTCAGCGAGAAGGGACTACTGCCGCCGGAATGGGACCCAACCCAGTTGCCACCCACATAGACATCGGCATGGAAATCAACGCCGCCAAAGTGGAGCAGAACCTCCTTGCCCTTCCAGTCGGATGGGATCGAGATCGTCCGGTGGTAGTCCATGGCGTCAATGAAGTCAGGATGGGCAATTCCTGAGAGCGCGCTTTCCGGCGCAAAGGGAACGGTGATCTGCTGCCCGTACGGTCCAGCCATGGCGGGAGCCCGACGCTCTCCCTCTGGGAGCGCGAGATCCGCGCGATAGCCGGCCCAGCTGCGGTGAATCTGACAGGTCCATGTTCCGTTGAGTGAGAGCCAGCTCGAACGTTCGAACTGCGGCCGGGGATGTTCGGGACGAGGGATGTTACTCACGGTGTCTCCTTTGTCGATGCTGTTTGCGGGTCGTTTTGGTCGCGTCCAACGCCGGCGAGATGGGCGTCCATCAGCAGCGGCATGGCTATGCCGCCAATGACCGTGCGGTTGTGAAACGACTGCTCGCGGCCGTCGTGCGTGTCGTACCAATCGGTGAACGGTGTGCGATCGATCGTCTGATTCACAAAGTGCCAGATGGGCTCGATCATCCGGCGGCGCTTCTCAGGGTCTTCGGTCAAGCACGCGGCCCAGACGAGCCAATCGGTCTTGGTAAAGGCGGCGCGGCTGTCGAGTGGTGTTCCATAGGTCTCTTGCTTGCTGAGGTACCACTCCACCTCCCGTTCGGCGAGCTCTTGCGGGAAGAGACCAAAGCCAAAGAAGCGGTCCCATACAAGGTTGTACTTGAGACTCCAGCTCGACTCGTCGTCAAAGGTGAGGCGCGTGTGGTCGCCGGCGTCCGCCATCTCCATCCACCGCGTCGCGTACTCCCGCGCTTTGAGTCGATAGGGTTCCGCGTCCGCACGCGACGTCCGCTCGGAGAGGAGGGCGAAGCAGGCGATTCCCATGATCGCCTTGATTGAAAGGTTGGCGTTGCGGGCGAGGTGCCCGGCGAAGTCATCCGTACAGAGCTGGTTCTCCGGGTCAAGGCCGTGCTCTACGAGATAGTCGGCCCACTGTTCGAGAAGACCCCAGTACCGTTCGGCAAGCTCGAATGACCCGGATCGTACCGCGTAGGCAG
>JANQQY010000568.1 GCA_028284845.1 Spirochaetales bacterium | reverse complement strand
GCGCTAAGCGCTTGAGTGGTTTAAGAACCGCACGGCGGTTCTTTGTATCCAAACGCTACGCGTTTGGATGGTTACCAACGATAATGGCTAAACGCCTTGTTTGCCTCGGCCATTCGGTGCGTGTCTTCCTTCTTCTTGAAAGCAGTTCCAGTCTGGTTCGATGCGTCCAGCAACTCCGCACTCAGTTTTTGGCTCATGCTTCGACCACTTCGCGAACGTGCGGCGGCGATGAGCCAGCGCATGGCGAGTGCCTCGCGTCGGTTCTCCTTGACCTCAACCGGAACCTGATAGGTGGAACCGCCAACACGGCGGCTCTTGACCTCAACAACAGGCTTCACGTTTTCGATAGCCTTCAAAAAGACCTCAACCGGTTTGGCATCGCCCTTTCGCTCAATCTCACCCATCGCACTGTAGAAGACCTTCTGGGCGGTGGACTTCTTTCCGTCGAGCATCATTCGAGCAACAAACTTAGCGACGGTCGTTGATCCGTACTCCGGATCAGGAATGACTTGCTTTCGCGCTACAACTCGTCTTCGTGGCATCTCTACGCCTTTGGTCTCTTTGTTCCGTACTTCGATCGAGCCTTGCGGCGATCCTCGACTCCGAGCGTGTCCTTTGCACCACGAATGATGTGGTACCGAACGCCCGGGAGGTCCTTCACACGTCCACCACGAAGCAAGACAACCGAGTGCTCCTGCAAGTTGTGTCCGATCCCTGGGATGTACGCCGTCACCTCAATACCGTTCACGAGGCGGACACGCGCGACCTTCCGAAGTGCCGAGTTCGGCTTTTTCGGAGTGATAGTCATAACGCGAGTGCAAACCCCACGCTTCTGTGGGCTCGACTGCAACGCCGGCGACTTTGTCTTCTTGATGGTGGTCTTTCGACCTTTTCGAACCAACTGGTTGATAGTTGGCATAGTTCCTGATAACTCCCCTTTCGAGACTGAGCCCGAAATGTACCAATTCAATAAGGGCACGACAACCCCCGATCAACGGGTCCCGCAGGCAACGCCTGCCCCGTTGATCTCGAAGTAACGACTGCGTCGTTCTTCACAACCGCCGGGTCCTACATGCAACGCCTGCCTCGTTGATCTCGAAGAATCGCGGAGCGATTGCTTCGGAGCTACTTGAACTACTGTTCAAGTAGTTCAGCTTCTTCTTTAGCTTGCTGCTCCTCGAGTTCCCTCTCCTTGGCTCTCCGCTTGTGAAGAAATCGGCGAAGCCGGTTTGCTTCAAGAGCAACAAGCCGTAAACGGCGATCTAATGCTCCAGAAGTTCAGCTTCCTCCTTGGCCTGCTGTTCCTCCAACTCGCGCTCCTTGGCTCGTTGCTCAAGGATTTGGCGCATGTGCTCATCCAGGTCGTCACGATGCTCATCAAAGAGTTTGATGTTCCGGTAGTCACGAATACCCGTGCCGGCCGGAATCAGATGACCAATGATCACATTCTCCTTCAGACCGCGCAGCAGGTCGGTTGACCCGGCGATTGCGGCGTTGGTGAGAACACGGGTCGTCTCCTGGAAGCTTGCCGCGGAGATGAAGCTGTCGATATTGAGGCTCGCCCGCGTGATTCCCAGGAGGAGCGGTCGTGCCACGGCGGGTTGACCACCCTCGCGCATGACCTTCTTGTTCTCCGCGTGGAATCGATACTTATCGATCTGCTGACCAAAGATGAAGTTCGTGTCTCCAACTCCAACGATCTCAACCTTCCGCATCATCTGCCTGATGATCACACCGATGTGCTTGTCATTGATGTTGACGCCCTGGAGTCGGTAGACCTCCTGCACCTCATTCACGAGGAACGACTGCAAAGCGTTTTCGCCCAGGATTTGCAGGATGTCGTGCGGATCGATTGCACCGTCGCAGAGCATCTCGCCGGCCTGGACCGTGTCGCCCTGGCGCACCAGGAGATGCTTGCCCATTGGAACGAGGTGCTTGAACTCGCGCTCGTACTCGTCCTTGACGATAATGACCCGCTTGCCCTTCACGATCGGGCGGAACTCAACGATTCCGGAGACTTGCGCCAGGATCGATGCGGTCTTTGGCTTGCGTGCCTCGAACAGCTCCCCAACCCGTGGAAGTCCACCGGTGATATCGCCTGTCTTGACGCTTTCGCGCAAGAGTTTGGCGAGTGTGCGACCGGCAGTGACCTTTTCGCCATCCTCGATGTTCAGGTATGCGGAACCGGGGAGGTAGTAGGTCGAGAGCTCTTCGCCATCGTCATCAACGATGATGATTCGTGGCTGGAGGCTTTCAAGCGTGAACTCGGTGATCTTCTTCTCGACGTTCCCCGTGTCCTCGTTGATCTCTTCCTTGAGGGTCGTGCCCTGCACAACATCCTTGAACTGCACGGTACCGTCGTACTCGCAAATGATTGGTTCACTGAACGGATCGAAGAGGGCGATTGGCTCCTCTGCCTCAACGACGTCGCCTGAGGCCACAAGAACCTCGGCGCCGTTTCGGATATCGATCTGCTGATCC
Source organism: Spirochaetales bacterium (assembly GCA_028284845.1). Lineage (GTDB taxonomy): Bacteria > Spirochaetota > Spirochaetia > DSM-27196 > SLST01 > SLST01. The sequence continues at coordinate 11,521 of JANQQY010000568.1, read as the reverse complement.
TGAGCGATGAGGAGCATCTCCTTCGAACCCTCAGGGAGAACGATATAGGCATTCGCCTCAGTGAGGATCTCCTCTTTGCCGCGTTTGATGATTGTCTGACCCTTCGCGACCTTATCGCCGTCGGCGACCTGGAGTTTATCCTTGCTCTCGATCATGACGCGGTCGAGAATTCGCGCGACAATCACCGCACCCTTTCGGGTGAGCAGGCGAACGCCGGGTCGAGCCTCGACCGTGTTGCCAATCACATCCTTCACGAGGACTGCGTAGCGCAGATAGGTGCGATTCTCCTCGCTGGTCTTCGTAGCCGCACCACCGATGTGGAAGGTACGCATGGTGAGCTGAGTACCGGGCTGACCAATACTCTGAGCCGCAATGATTCCGACCGCCTCTCCGATCTCGACCGGAAGATTCGTCGCAAGATTGAGCCCGTAGCAACGTCGGCACACTCCGTGATGCGCCTCACAGGTGAGAACCGTCCGAATGCGTACCGCCTCGATCCCCGCGTTCTCAATCTGAGCAGCCTTCTCGCTCGTGATTTCCTCGTTCACGTCGATGATGATCTCACCGGTGATCGGGTGCTTCACGCGCTCAAGCGTGTAACGACCCTCGATTCGATCGGAGAGCGTCTCAACGATCTCTTCCCCGTCCTTCAGTGCCGTCATCTCGATGCCGTTGATCGTCCCGCAGTCATCCTCAGTGATGACGACATCCTGCGCAATATCAACCAGACGCCGGGTAAGGTAGCCGGCATCGGCGGTCTTCAGCGCTGTATCAGCGAGACCCTTTCGGGCGCCGTTTGTCGAGATGAAGAACTCGATGACGGAGAGACCCTCTTTGAAACTGGACCGAATGGGCAGCTCGATGATGTCACCAGACGGCTTCGCCATGAGACCACGCATTGCGGCGAGCTGGCGAATCTGACTCCGGCTACCGCGTGCCCCGGAGTTCGCCATCATATAGACCGGATTGAATCCGAAGTTGTCCTCCTGCAGATTCTTCATCATCACGTTAGTGAGGTCTTCGTGAGTCTTCGACCAGACCTCGACGACGCGGTTGTACCGCTCTTCGTTGGTGATGTGTCCCTGCAGGTACTGATTCTGGATGGCGTTGACTTCCTCGTTCGCCGAACCAATCATCTCAGGCTTGTCGGTTGGGACCTTGATGTCATCGATACCGATGGTTGCACCAAAGATGGTTGCATACCGGAAGCCCATCCGCTTGATCGCGTCCAGCATCTTCACGGTCGCGTGCGGACCCTTCTCTGCATAGACCTGTCCAATGAGCGCGCGAAGTTCCTTGTCGCCCATCGCGTAGTTCACGTATCCGACCTCTTCCGGGAGGTCCATATTCAGAATCAGCCGCCCCGCCGTCGTCTCGATCATTTCGCCCTTGTAGGGCACCTTGATCAGCGCTGCATACTCGATGCTCTTCGCATCAAGCGCAAGCAGTACTTCTTCGGGGCTTGAAAAGATCTTTCCCTCGCCCTTCCCACCGTCGCGGTGGCGAGTCATGTAGTTGATCCCAAGGACCATGTCCTGACTCGGGAAGACGACAGGCTTTCCGTTGGCCGGGTTGAGCAGGTTTCGCGAACTGAGCATCAGCGTCCAGCACTCGATCTGCGCCGCCTGGGTCAGCGGAACGTGGACCGCCATCTGGTCACCGTCAAAGTCGGCGTTGAAGGCGTGACAGACGAGCGGATGAAGCCGAATGGCCTTGCCGCCAACAAGAACCGGCTCGAACGCCTGGATACCAAGTCGGTGAAGCGTCGGCGCGCGGTTGAGGAGCACCGGATGCTCCTTCACCACCTCGTCAAGAACAGCCCAGACCTCAGGGGTCTCCTGCTCGACCAATGTCTTCGCCTTCTTGATATTGTAGACGACATCCTTCTCTACAAGCTTCTTCATGATAAACGGCTTGTAGAGCTCGAGCGCCATCTTGGTTGGCAGACCACATTGGTGAAGCTTTAACTCAGGCCCGACAACGATGACCGAACGGCCAGAGTAGTCGACTCGCTTTCCAAGCAGGTTCTGTCGGAATCGGCCCTGCTTCCCCTTGAGCATGTCAGAGAGACTCTTGAGAGGCCGATTGCTGGCACCTTTCACGACCCGCTTCTTCTTGCTGTTGTCGAAGAGAGCATCCACCGCTTCCTGCAACATCCGCTTCTCGTTCCGGATGATGATATCCGGCGCGTTGAGCGCCATAAGACGCTTGAGTCGGTTGTTGCGGTTGATAACACGCCGGTAGAGATCGTTGAGATCGCTGGTCGCAAACCGTCCGCCATCGAGCTGAACCATGGGGCGCAGTTCGGGCGGAATAACGGGGATGACATCGAGGATCATCCACTCGGGCTTGTTGCCGGAGTCGCGGAAGTTCTCAACGATTTCAATTCGCTTGAGGAGTCGCTTGTCGGCCTTGGCTCCCTTCTCGATCATGAGCTCGCGGAGCACAACGGAGAGTTCGTCCAGGTCGAGGTTCTCAAGGAGCGTTCGGATAGCCTCGGCACCAATTCCGGCCGAGAAGCTCATGCCGTAGCGTTCCTTCGCCTCCATGTACTCCTCTTCCGTCAGGAGCTCCATCTGATTGAGATCCGTATCGCCTGGATCAATGACGATGTACTTCTCGTAGTAGAGGATTGAGCGAAGGGCTGCGATTGTTAGGTCGAGGAGCAACCCCATTCGGCTTGGGACCGATCGGTAGTACCAGATGTGCGATACGGGACTCGCGAGTTCGATGTGGCCCATCCGCTCACGTCGGACCTTGAAGTGCGTGACCTCAACTCCGCATCGGTCACAGATGACACCCTTGTACCGGATGCTCTTGAACTTCCCGCAGTAGCACTCCCACTCCTTGGTCGTGCCAAAGATCCGCTCACAGAAGAGTCCGTCCTTCTCAGGGCGCAACGTGCGGTAGTTGATCGTTTCAGGCTTCTTGACCTCGCCGTAGCTCCACGCCCGAATCTGGTCGGGTGAAGCCAGCTTGATCATTATGTTGTCGAAGTCCTGGATATCTCTCATCGTTCCTCCGATTAGAAATTGCTGCCCTGGCGGTTGATAAGCTCTTCATCGCGCTCGGTGAGCGGAATCTGCTTGCCCTTCCCGTCCCAGATTGAAATGTCGAGAGCGAGACCGCGAAGTTCTTGCACGAGAACGTTGAAACTCTCCGGCACACCGGCGCTCGTGGAGGGCTCGCCCTTGACGATGCTCTCGTAGATCTTCGCCCGCCCGTTCATGTCGTCACTCTTAATGGTAAGAAGCTCCTGCAAGGTGTTCGCGGCACCGTAGGCCTCGAGCGCCCAGACCTCCATCTCACCGAGTCGCTGTCCACCGAACTGCGCCTTTCCGCCAAGCGGCTGTTGCGTGACCAGTGAATAGGGGCCGGTCGAACGTGCATGCATCTTGTCATCCACGAGGTGATGAAGCTTGAGCATGTACATGTAGCCGACCATAACGTCGTTCTCAAAGGCTTCGCCCGTTCGACCGTCATGGAGCGTGATCTTCGAGTTGGTCGGTAGACCCGCGGCAGTGAGCTTGTCCTCAATCTGCTGGCTGGTTGCCGACTCGAAGACCGGCGTGGCGTACCACTCGCCCAGGTTCGCGGCGGCCCACCCAAGCTCGGTCTCAAGAATCTGGCCCAGATTCATACGACTCGGAACACCAAGAGGATTGAGACAGACATCGAGCGATGTTCCGTCTGCCATATAGGGCATATCTTCCTGCGGAAGCACACGGGCGATGACGCCTTTGTTTCCGTGGCGGCCGGCCATCTTGTCGCCTTCCTTGAGCTTTCGCTTGGTGGCGACCATCACCTTGACGACCTCATCAACACCAGGACTCAGGTCGTCGCCCTCGCTTCGCTTCAGCCGCTGAACATCGATGACGGTTCCTTCAACGCCGTGTGGTACTCGGAGTGAAGTGTCTCGCACCTCTTTCGCCTTCTCACCAAAGATCGAGTTGAGCAGCTTGAACTCGGGTGTCGTTTCGGTCTCGCTCTTGGGCGTCACCTTCCCAACGAGGATGTAACCGCTGCCGACCTTCGCGCCGATCCGGACAATGCCTTCTTCGTCGAGCTGATCGAGCGCCTTTTCGCTCGTATTGGGAATGTCCCGGGTGATCTTCTCAGGACCGAGCTTTGTCTCCCGGACATCGATCGTGAACTCTTTGATGTGGATACTGGTGAAAATGTCTTCCTTGACGACCTTCTCGCTGATGAGAATGGCGTCCTCATAGTTGTAGCCGTTCCACGGCACAAAGCCCACGAGCACGTTTCGTCCCAATGCCAATTCGCCCTGGTGAGTCGCGGGACCGTCGGCGATGACGGCGCCCTCCTTCACCTTCTGGCCGAGTTCAACGACCGGCTTCTGGATGAAACAGGTATCCTGATTCGTTCGCTGATACTTAATGAGGAAGTAGTTGTCTACGTCCTCGGCGTTCGCCGCGTCCTTGGGGGTGATCTGAATCGATTCCGATGTCACGAACGAGACGGTGCCGGCACGCTTCGCCTTCACAAGCACACCCGAATCGTAGGCGCACTTCGCTTCCATGCCGGTCCCAACACGAGGCGGCTCGGGGAAGACCAGTGGCACGGCCTGGCGCTGCATGTTTGATCCCATAAGCGCGCGGTTTGCATCGTCATGCTCAAGGAAAGGAATCAAGGAAGCAGAAACACTGATGATCTGTTTTGGCGAGACATCCATGTACTGAATCTGCTCTGGCGGCTTGGTGGTGTAGTCACCGCTCTTTCGCACGCTCACCAAGGGTGCGACGAACTTGCCGCTCTTCTCCTCGAGCTGCGCATTCGCCTGTGCGATGAAGTACTTCTCCTCGTCCATCGCGGAGAGATACTCGATGTCCTTGGTCGCCTTTCCGTCCTTGACCTTGCGGTAGGGGGTCTCGAGGAAACCGTAGTCGTTCACCGCCGTGTAGTTCGCAAGGCTCACGATCAGACCGATGTTCGGACCTTCCGGCGTCTCGATCGGGCACATGCGGCCGTAGTGAGTGTAGTGGACGTCGCGAACCTCGAAGCTCGCGCGATCACGAGAGAGTCCACCCGGCCCGAGTGCGTTGAGCCTTCGCTTGTGGGTCAGCTCGGAGAGCGGGTTGACCTGGTCCATGAACTGGGAGAGCTGGGAGGAGCCGAAGAACTCTTTAATCGCAGCAACAACGGGCTTGATTGACACCAGATCCTGCGGCTTGATCGTGTCGGTCTCCTTGAGACTCATGCGCTCTTTGGCGATTCGCTCCATCCGAGTAAAGGCGGTCTTCAAGCTGTTTGCCAGAAGCTCACCAACACTTCGGATCCGCCTGTTGCCCAGGTGGTCGATGTCGTCAACGTTTGCTTCGCCAATGTAGACCTTGATCAGGAAGTCCATCGTGTTGACGATGTCTTCCTTCGCCAAGAGGTGGCTGTCGGTCGGCTCGGGGTAGTCGAACTTCTTGTTGAGCTTGTAGCGGCCGACTCGACCCAGGTCGTAGCGTCGGCTGGCAAAGAACATGCTGTTGAAGTCTTTCTCAGCACTCTCGACCGTGATGGGTTCGCCCGGCAGAAGCACTGCGTAGACGGCTGAAAGAGCGTCTTCCTTCGTGGGTTCGTCAACGTCCGCATCGTCGCGAGTGAACTTGCTCTCCTCGCGCTCAAAGCAGTTCAGAATGATCTCAGAGTGGAGGCTCTCCGGGTTGTCCATGTCGAGGACCTCAATCTGCTTCACTCCTGAGTGAATGAGATCGTCGATGTCGTGCGGGTGGATCTTCTCGCCCGCCTTGTAGGCCTTGCGAGTGGTCTCCTCTCCGTCCGCCCCCTCTTCGCTCACCTGTACGGCACGAGCGAGCACCTGACCGTTCAGCTCTTCCATCACGTCACGATCGGAGGAGACCTTCATCACCTTCGTCTTGTAGAAGAGATCGATGATCTGCTCGCGGGTGTCGAACCCAAGAGCGCGAAGGAAGAGCGTCCCCAGGATTCGCTTCTTCCTGTCAATCTTCGCGTAGACGAGCTCTTTCTTCTGATCAATCTCGAACTCGAGCCAGCTCCCGCGATAGGGAATAATCCGTGAGCTGTACACGCCCTTCTCATGGGAGAAGATGACGCCCGGCGATCGATGGATCTGGCTTACAACGACTCGCTCGGCGCCGTTGATGATAAAGGTGCCCCGGTCGGTCATAAGCGGGATATCACCCATATAGATGTCTTTCTGACGGATCTCACCAGTCTCAAGGAAGACGAGGTTGATGCGCGCCTTGATCGGGATCGCGAAGGTCAGACCCTTCTGCTTGCACTCGGCCTCCGACATCTTGATGTTGGCCTCGTCCAGCACGTAGTGGTCGTACTCGAGACGCATGTCGCCGTTTTGACTCTCAATGGGGAAGATCGACTGAAACACCTCTTCAAGGCCTTGCTCGTTGATCGGCTCTCCACGGAGCATGACCTCTCGCTGCAGAAAGCGCTCAAAGGAAGCGATCTGGATACCTACGAGATCGGGCAGATCCATTACTTCACTCGTTGGTTGCCCAACGCGTTGGCGGTCAATCTTGGTGCTTCTATCGAGCATGCAGTCCTCCCAAACGTTCTACGATCCCGGCAGAGCCGTGCAGATGCAAAAACCATTGAGGACGGGACGTCGCCCCATCCTCAATGGTGAGATAGCGTGATGCTTGTCTGTTGATTCGAGGCTTACTTGACGTCGACTTTCGCGCCAGCAGCTTCGAGCTTTTCCTTGATCGAGCCTGCCTCGTCCTTGGAAACGCCTTCCTTAACAGCCTTGCCCCCAGCTTCGACGAGCTCCTTCGCTTCCTTCAGGCCAAGACCGGTGATCGCCCGGACTTCCTTGATAACAGGAATCTTCTTCCCGTCTTCGAAGCTCGCCAGAATGACGTTGAACTCGGTCTGCTCGTCCTCAGCCGCGCCACCGTCGCCAGCAGGTGCTGCTCCGGCGGCCGCAACTGCTACAGGAGCTGCAGCCGTAACGCCAAACTTGTCTTCCATCGCCTTCACAAGCTCGCTCACCTCGAGCACGCTCATGCCTGCGATAGCCTCTAGAATGTCATCCTTTGTGAGTGTTGCCATATTATCTCCTCCCTATCTGATTTTGACGGCGATAGCATGCAACACTTCTTTCGAAGACTAACGCCGCGTTTTTGAAGACGGCCAACGGCCGTCGGGATTCCTACTCTTCTGCCTTCTTGTCCGCAACCGCCTGGAGCACGCGCACGAGCTTCTGGGTTACACCGTTCATCGCGTACACAAGGTTCTGCAGCGGTGCATTCATCGTGCTCATAAGCTGTGCGATCAGCTGATCACGACCAGGAAGCTTGCTAAACGCCTCAGTTTGCGGCGCATCGAACACCTTGCCGTCAACAAGGGCGCCTTTGATCTCAACGGGTGTGTCCTTCGCGAAATCAAAGAGAATCTTCGCGACCGCACTCGCGTCGTCATTCATCATCGCCAGCGCGGTGGGGCCTACCAGGAGATCCGCCACATCGTCGGGCATCTCAAGCTGCTGGAACGCAAGCTTTGCGTACCGATTCTTGATGACCTTGTAGTCAGCCTGCTTCTCACGAAGCTTGCCTCGAAGCTCGGTGATCTGCTGGACCGTCAGGCCGCGGTAGTCGGTGAAAATGAAGTCCTTCTGCTCTTGAAAGGTGCTCTTGATGACCTCAAGCGCCTCAACCTTTTCCGGCTGAATCTTTGTTACGTGATCAGTCATCACTCAGCCTCCATTTCGATTTTCACACCGGGCCCCATGGTCGAGGAGACGGCGATCGTCTGAACAAACTCGCCTTTTGTGTCCGCGGGTCGGCGGCGTTCAACCTCCGACACAACAGCCTTGACGTTCTCCGCAACCTCGCCGGGCTCCATCGAAACCTTGCCAACGGGAAGGTGAATAACGCCGGTCTTGTCGGAGCGAAACTCAACGCGCCCCTTCTTGAGCTCGTTGATGGCGGCGGTCAGCTCAAAGGTGACCGTCTGAGTCTTGGGATTCGGCATCAGACCGCGCCGGCCGAGGATAGGACCAAGGCGTCCAACATCCCGCATCATGTCAGGTGTCGCGACCGCAACGTCAAAATCGAGCCAGCCGTCCTTGATCTTCTGAATCAAGTCGTCGTCCCCGACGTAGGCAGCACCGGCCTCGCGCGCCTCATCCGCCTTCTCGCCCTTCGCAAAGACGAGAATCTTCTTCTCGTCACTAAATTGGTTGGGAAGGACAAGCGTGTCGCGAACGGTCGCGCTCTTCTTGAGGTTCAGGTTCATCGACAGCTCAATAGTCTCGTCAAACTTGGCGTAGGAAAGCTCCTTTAGAAGCTTCACCGCCTCATCCGTTTCGTAGCGCTTCTGCCGATCGATCTTGGCGAGCGCTTCCTTGTACTTCTTACCGCGCGCCATCTATCCCTCCACCTCGACACCCATGCTTCGTGCCGTTCCGGCAACGATCTTCATGGCAGCCTCAATATCGTTCGCATTGAGGTCAGGCATCTTCTGCTCTGCGATAGCGCGAACCTTGTCTTTCGAGATCGTCCCTACCTTCTCCTTGTGACTCTCCGGCGATCCCTTGTCGAGACCAATAGCCTTCTTGATCAGGACTGCGGCCGGCGGGGTCTTCGTGATAAAGGAGAACGAGCGATCCGCGTAGACAGTAATGACTACCGGAATCAGCAGACCAGGCTCAATGTCTTTTGTGACGTCATTGAACTGCTGCACGAACTGCGGCGCACTGACACCGTGAGGGCCGAGCGCAGGGCCGACCGGCGGCGCCGGCGTAGCCTTTGCGGCAGGCACCTGCAACTTGATGATTGCGGCTACCTTCTTCTTAGCCATAACAACTCCTCTGTGGTCCAAACGCCCCGTCGGCGCGCGTCTTTCCTAACCGCACCCACGCTGAAGAAACTCGGTCTTCCGAGTTTCCTTCAGACCCAAGCTCCGCTTGGGTCAGGCTCCCACACATTAAAGCGAAGTAAGAACCAACTCTGTCGATTCCTACACCTTCTCAACTTGGAGAAAATCAACCTCAACAGGCGTGGCGCGACCAAAGATCCCTACCATCACCCTGAGCTTGCCCTTCTCGTCATTTACCTCTTCCACCTGTCCGGTGAACGAATCAAACGGACCCTCAACAATGCGAACGCTCTCGCCAACCGTGAAACTCTGTTTCGGCTTGACGACCTTTTCGCCTTTCACATCGCCCGTCTTCTGCAGGATGGATCGCGCCTCTTCCTGACTGATCGGACGCGGCTTCATTCCCCGCGACGCACCCACAAACGCGGTCACGCCGTTGATTCGCCCAATCTTGAGACAAGGGGTCTTCCAACCGATGTCAGGAAGATCCATCTCAAGCAGGATGTATCCAGGCAGGAACTTCTTGTTGGTGACTTTCTTCTTGCCGTCTTTGACCTCAACGACCTGCTCGGACGGCACCTTGATGTCAGTGACGACGTCACCAAGTTCCCCGCCATCCATCATGATGCGGATCGTCTTCTCGATTTTGTTCTCGTACCCTGTGTAGGTATGTACGACGTACCAGCCTTTGGCCATGCTTCCTCGAACCGATACCTAAAAGACGAGTTCGATGCCCTGAAGGAGCAGGAAGTCGACGATTCCAAAAACCGCGGCGAATATAATGACGGAAACCAGTACGACACGAGTGTTGGAACCAACCTCTTCTCGCGATGGCCACTGCACCCGGCGAAGCTCAGCGTAACTGTCTTTAAAAAACTGGACGATTCTTTTCATTTCGTTCCCCTGATCTCGCGAGTACAGGCCAGCCAGGATTCGAACCTGGAACATTCGGTTTTGGAGACCGACGCTCTACCAATTGGAGCTACTGGCCTAGGGATTACTTGACTTTCGCCTCTTTGTGGAGCGTGTGCTTCCGATCGTGCGGGCAGTACTTCTTGAGCTCAAGCTTGCCCTGCATGTTCCGACGGTTCTTGTGAGTCGTGTAGTTTCGTCTGTCGCATTCGGTGCATTGGAGCGAAATCAGCTCAACGGCACCCTTTTTTGCTTTGGCCATTTCCTTCCTCTTCGAACAGACCTCTCACAGTCCGTGGCAGCCAAGAATACGTGTGCGCATAAAAAATGTCAAGCAAGAAGGTGGACGGTACAGTTCTTGCTTGACCACTAAGAGCCCCCGATCGGATTTGAACCGATGACCCCATCCTTACCATGGATGTGCTCTACCAACTGAGCTACAGGGGCGATTGCCGGAACATACCAACACCCATTTTTGCTGTCAATATCGGATCGGCCTTAACGTGCTGTAGCAACGCGAGATAGAATCCGAGCGGAGGCACTATGGCCGAAGAGAAACGAGAGGAATTTCGCGTTCGTGGAGAGCAGGTCGGCGAGAAGATCCGCGAGCTCATCCGGGAAGGGCAGGCACGCAGGATCATTGTGAAGAAGCCGAATGGAGAGGTGATTCGTGAGTTCAACCTCAACCGTGGGCTCGCCGCTGGGGCGTTGCTCGCACTCATCGCGCCCGGGTTGGTCGCCATAGGTGCGATTGTCGCGCTGCTCTCGGAAGTTCGGATTGAAGTTGTGAAAGATGGCGATGACGGAGAGTCGGAATCCGACTCCGAATCGTCGCCGGAATCGAACGAGTAGGTCCATACGGCAGTCGATGGGTGCTACGGTGCGGATTCCTCACGAGAGGTAAAGCGCTCGAACCAATCGGTTATCTCTTCAAGCCTGCGCACGCGCGCGAGCGGTTTCCCAGAGCGCGAGAGTTCGTGGTTCTCCCCTTCCACCCAGACGAGTCTGCTCTGGACTCCGTGATAGCAGAGGGCGGTATGCATGGTCAGACCGTCCTGAATCCAGCAACGATGATCGGCGTCGGAATGGACAAAGAGGGTTGGGGTTCTCGCCTTGTCGGCGTAGGCGAGCGGCGATTGCTCCCAGTAGCGGCTCGGGTTTGACCACGGCGTGGCGGCAAGCTGGTCGTCGGCAAAAAAGAACCCAATGTCGCTGGTTCCCCAAAAACTGGGCCAGTTCGAAATAGACCGTTGGCTGGCCGCCGCGACAAACCGATCGGTGTGACCAATCGCCCAGTTGGTCATAAAGCCGCCGTAGGAGCCTCCGGTGATGCAGACTCGTTCTCGATCGATTCGCGGATACGACTCCAACACGGAATCGAGGACGGCAAGGATGTCATCGTAGTCGAGGGTTCCGTAGCGCCCGCGGATATCGGCGAACTCGTCACCGCGCCCGTCGCTGCCGTGAGGATTGCAGAAGATCACGGCGAACCCTCGAGCTGCCCAGACCTGCATCTCGTGGAAGAACACTTCGCCGTAGGCGGTTCGCGGTCCTCCGTGAATATTGAGAATCGCGGGGACCGATTCCCCAGCATCCGCCGGCGGAAGGATCACCCACGCATCCAGATCGGCACCGTTGCTCGGTACGCTCATATGGACCGGAAGCAAGGTCTCAACGTTCGCATGGTAGTCGGAGTTCAGCGTGGTGAGAGCGCGGTCCCCTCTCCCATCGAAGAGATAGAGTTCCGGCAGAGCCGATTCGCGAAGCGCGGTGTATGCAAAAG
>JANQQY010000567.1 GCA_028284845.1 Spirochaetales bacterium | reverse complement strand
CCTTGTCGGCGAGCGCCTGGGCGGCACCCATCGCCATCTGGCGCGCAAGACAGAAGACGGCGGTGAACCTCTCCCCCGCCTCGATTGCGGCCGCAACTGCGTCTTTTGCCTTCCGGAAGTCGTAGTCGGCGAAATGCACGAGGGTCGGATCTTGTTCTATACCGAGTTCCTCCAGCGTTGCTCGCGTCAGATTGAGTTCGTACGTTCCCTCTGGGTCGTAGCCCGTCCCACCAAGAACAAGAATCCGGTCATGGCCAAGCTCATGGAGGTTGCGAATCGCGACTGCGGCCCGATCGGTGTGAATCACGACCTGGTTCACGTTGCGATCAAGCTGCGGCATGTTGGTAATGACGAACGGAACGCGACGACGCTCAAGCTCGCTGGCAGTGCGTTCGAGATCATCTCCGGTGCTATAGCGAGTGCCGATCAGGATGTACCCGGCGTTGCCATGCGTTCCACGGATTTGATCGCGCGTCATCTCGAGCAGCGTTCCTGATCGCTGGGCGGGAAACACAAGACCGTAGTCGTGCGACCCCAACAGCGTTGCCGCACCGGAGAGAACCTCGTTCACGACGGAGTTCCTGAACAGGGGTTCACGGAACAGCACAAGCACGTTTATGAGATCACTCGTTTGCCGGCTCAGATTGCGTGCATGAATGTTGCGCACGTATCCAAGCTCTTCTACGGCGGCATCGATCCTCGTCTTTGTGGCAGAGCTGACTCTACTGGTGTCCGGGTCGTTGAGGTACGAGGAGACAACGCCTTTTGTCACGCCGACTTTGTCGGCAACCTGCTGAATCGTAGCCATAAGCAAAACATAAGGAAACCGGTTTCCTTATGTTTACGAGTATGAGGGCGGAGTCGTCTGTTGTCAACCTTCTTTTGAATCGAGGAGATCGTCTTCGTTCTGAGTGGGCACATACCCCAGAATCTCACGGGCGGCTGAGAGATCGAGTGAGCGTATGGAACTGTTGCTGACACCGTACACAACGGCGAATCGCACTCCGATCACGTCGATCGCACGCCTGAAGAGTTGGATGGCATCATCGTGGCCCAGGAAGCGTCCGGTTATCTGTCGATTTGAGGGCACTCTACCAGTGCCCGTGAACAGTCCCAGCCGTATGCAGATCACATCGATTGCGTGCCGGGACGAAAACACATGCCCGAGTTGCTCGCCTGCGAACTTCGACACTCCGTAGAAAGAAAGACTCTTGGGATAGAGGTCCGGTGTTTGGGGGTAGTGCTCACCGTACCCGAACGTAGCCTGGCAGCTCGAGGCGTAGACGATCTTGCCGACCCCGGCCTCTCGCGCTGCATCAAGGACGTTGTGCGTTCCCACGATGTTGGTCTCCAGAACGTCCTCCCAGCTACTTGCGGCGTCGCGGACACCGGCGAGATGGACAAGAGCGTCAACACCTGTACAGGCTGACTGCAAGGCGTCCCGCTCGCTCAGATGAGCAACGGTCGCCGCCTCCGGACGATCGGAGGCAACCCGGTCGAAGCCCCGGATCTCGTAGTACGGCTCGAGCGCTGCGCAGAGGAACTGACCAATGTGCCCTGCCGAACCCGTGATCAGGACTTTGCGCATGAGAGGCTTCTCTCTGACAGCAGTGGCGTCTGGTCATCCATCACGTCGGCAATGCGGCGGTAGCGATCCTCAATCACTGTCTCGTCATGATGATCCAGGTGAATCGCCTGGGGATCTCTGACTGCGGGCGAGTCGATGATTCCACGTCTCCAGAGCAGGTACTTGTGGATCACCGCTCCATAGGTCGCAGCGTGAAAGAGAAGCGGGAAGAGGCGAGACTGGAGCTCGATCGCACGATCTCGGTCTCCGGAATCGTAGGCGTTCATGATCTGCACCTGAAGATCAACCACGCCGCCTGCAGGCATGTTTCCGCATCCTCCGCGATCGAGTTCCTCGACCATGACCAATCCGTTCGCTCCGCCGAACACGCCGTCGCAATCGTCACCGCCAAGCTCAACCGCAGCCGAGATACGATGAAGAATCGGTGCGACTTCCTCCTTGACATAGGAGACGAGCGGATGACTCTGCAGCAGACTCGCGAGCGCGGAGGAAGGCTGCGGAGTCCCAATGGGCGCGGGCGCGTTCTGGATGATGACCGGAAGCCCAACGTCGGCGATTGCCTTGTAGTACGAGTGAATCACGGGGCCGCTCGCATTGCGGATGAGCGGCGGCATCGCCATGACGGCTGCCGCACCCACGCCGGTTGCCTGTTCCGCGAATGCGACCGCGTGGCGCGTCTCGGTCGCCTGGACCGCCACGACAAGGGGAACCGCGCCGGCAACAGTGTTGGCGGTCCGGCTCACCAGCGTTCGGCGCTCCTCGTCGCTCAATGTGTAGAACTCGCTCGCATTCGCGGGAACAACGAGTCCGTGCACACCAACGCGGACACAGAACTCGATCTGTCGATCAAGACTCTTCCAATCAATGTCGCCGTTCTCGTGAAACGGGGTGTGTAGAATCTGGAATACGCCACGCAGCTTCATTGCCCCTCCTTACACCTGCTTCTCGTAGATGCGTGCCTCAGACACGTCAATGCCGAGCCCCGGTCGGTCTGGGATGCGATAGACACCCTTTTCGGCGACGATCCCGTCACCCTCCAGCAGCATGTTTGCAAGCTCCATAGTGGGTGGCTGGTACTCGAGCAGGTAGAGGTTCGAAATCGACGCAGCCACATGGATAGATGCTGCGACCATTGGTCCGAGTCCCACGCTCAAATGTGGCGCGATCTGGACGGCGAACGGTTCCGCCATCTGCGCGAGCGCAACGGTTTCGCTGATCCCGGATCGTCCCACATCCGGCTGCAGGATAGATGCCGCACCCTGGACCAGCCACTGCAGATACTCGTGTCGAGTTCTGATGTTCTCACCCACGGCCACCGGCACCGGGCTCTGCTGTGCCAGCCGGGCGTGAGCCTCAACGCTCTCGGGATTCATCGGCGCCTCAAGGAACGCAGTATCGTAGTCCGCCAGTTTACGTGCCAACCGGGCCGCTTCGCCGGGTGAGTAGACCCAGTGTGCGTCGTAGCCAACCGTGGCGTCTGGACCAGCGGCGTTACGGATTGCACGAACCGTCTGCACATCACTCTCGATGCCGCGACCGCCGTGGTGCTTGAAGTTGGCAAATCCAAGCCCCATCCAGTACTCGATCCGGTCCGCCTTCTCCTCATCTGTTACTCCGCCAATGCTGGAGACGTATGCAGGAACAGCATCCACAAACGACCCGCCAAGTAGGCTCGTTACCGACTGACCAAGAAGCTTTCCCTTGAGATCCCAGAGTGCGGTGTCGACCGCCGTTAGAGCGTCGATGTAAAACCCACCGGTGTAGCCACGGTCTCGCATCATGTCATAGAGACCGGACCTGATCGCGGTGATTCTCATGGGATCGTTGCCTACCAGCTCCTCAGCGAACAGGTCCTCTATGATTGCAGCGGACACGCGAGGAGCGACCGGCGCGAGACACTCTCCAAAACCCACGGTTCCATCATCAGCCTGCAGTTTGACGAACGTCGTCTCGAAGTACCTTGAATACACGGCTCTTACGTGAGATCGGCGGAAGTAGGCCGGTGCGCCGGCAGGAATGTCGTGCGAACCCAGGTATGACTCGTCTTTCGCAAATCGACAGGGAATAGCGGTGACCTTGGCAATAGAGGACATAGGTAGAGCATAGTCGTTCTGTCCAAGAAGGGAAACCGGTTTCCTTATTTGACTGCGTCTGTTGCGATCTTCCCGGACATCCCACGTTTCGCAAGATCGAACACAACTTCAATGTCTTGTTGTTGAAGCAGGAATGGCCGGCATGTATGCTGCGATCGCCTCTGCGAGGAAGGGGCGCGTTCGGAACACCAATGAGCCGTGTCTATCGAAGCATCGACGTCGCCAGGGCATGCAACATCCACGTGAACACCCTGCGTTTCTACGAGCGTATTGGTCTGATTTCAACAGTACCGCGGGAGAAGAACAACTATCGTCGCTTTGATACCAGGCATCTCTTTCAGGTACGCATGATTCGGCTTCTCTACGATGGTGAGTGGCCGGGACGCGCACTTCGCAACCAGGCGCGACAGATCATCGTGGCCATGAAGGAGTGGGATCTGCGCAAGGCGGATGCAGCGCTCGCGGACTACCGCCGGATCGTCGAAACGGAGCACCAAAACGCTGCGGCAGCATCGGAACTCCTCCGCGATTGGTATGGCCCAAAACGGCTGCGGCGCAATGAAGACGAGAATGAGTACACCATGCGTGCGGTTGCAGGAATGCTTTTGATTACCACTGAAAGCATTCGCAATTGGGAGCGGAACGGGCTTGTAACAATTCCTCGGCGCGGCCCCAACAACAAACGCTACCTTACCGAAGACGAGCTCAATCGTCTCAGAATCATCGCCGTGCTTCGGAAGGCGGGGCACAGTCTTTCCGTGATTCATCGCTCCGTGCATCGGCTGCGGGAGGACGGTGTTGAGAAAGCAGTGGGGACCTTCCACAATCCGGATCAGCTGGAGCTCCTCAGCAGCGGCGACCACTACATCGAGGTACTTCAGAACGCTGAAGAGAATGCGCTACGCGCCGCAGAGATGCTCGCCCAGGCGCGTTCGATCTCGTAACCCTACCATTGCGCACCACCCTGCCTTGAGTCGCTACCCTCACGCCATGAAACGAACAGAAGCAGGCATCCGCGCCCTTGCCTCCGATATCGGAGCACGTCCGGTGGGAAGTGAGGCGAACGAAGAGACGTGTCACTATCTTGAAGGCGTTGCGCAGGAGTTGGGGTTTGCCGTGACGGCGCTCTCCTTCGAATGCCTTCGTTGGGAACACGGCACATCGTCGCTTGCCATGGGTGGCCGTACCTATGAGATCCATCCCGGACCCTTCTCGCCGCCAGCGAACGGGAAACTCCCCGTCGTTTCCGTATCGACTGTCCACGAACTCCGCACGGCTACCGTAGCGGGAAAGCTCCTCGTTATCCGAGGATCCCTTGCGGCAACGCCCTTTATGCCGAAGGATTTTCCCTTCTACTACCCGGACGATCACAAGGAGATTATCGATCTCATCCAGGAGAAGAATCCCGCAGCCGTGCTTGCTCTCACGGGCAAACACCCCATGTGCGGATGGGATCCCTTTCCTCTCTTTGATGACGGCAACCTGGGCGTACCAAATGCATTTATGTCGCTCAATAGCAAGCTCACGGGTACCGAAGGCACGGTGATGATCGACTCATCGGTAACGCCATCCGCCGGTCGGCAACTCATCTTCTCCAACAATCTCGAGGATGCGAGGCGCATCGTGCTCTGCGCCCATATGGACACCCAGTACGATACCCCGGGCGCACTGGACAACGCGGCGGGTGTCGCGACACTTGTGGGCGTAATGGAGCGGTTGCGTGACACCCTTCCGATCACTCTGGAAATCGTTCCCTTTAACGGCGAGGAGCACTACGCCGCGCCGGGTCAGCTGGCATATCTCGCTCGTTCTCAATCGAGGAACGAGGTACCCGCTTTGGTCATCAATGTAGACGGAATCGGCTACTCCGGATCGAGGAGCGCCTTCTCACACTACAATCTCAGTAAGAAGCAGAGCGCAGAGGTTGCGGACACCGTAGAGCGCTGCGATGCAACGGTACCCGGTGAGCAGTGGTACGCGGGTGACCACGCAATGTTCGCGTTTCAAGGAGTGCCATGCATTGCGGTGACATCATCTGATCTGGAGAAAGCCCTGGAAATCACCCATACGGAAGAGGACACGGTAGAGTGTGTGGAAGTAGAAGTGATCGAAAGGACGGCGGAGGTGATTGCTGAGTTCGTCCGCTCCATCTATCCGCGATCATAGTGAGGCCGCTGCCATGGCACGGTAACGGGAGGTCTCCGGGATACCGACGGGGTTACACCGGGAGCATAGCCTTGTGACAGACGGTTGCCCATGAGAGAATCGCGATTGGCCCCATGTACAATCTTGTTGTAGTAGACGACGAACGAATCATTCGCACGGGACTGTCGGAGTACGTCGACTGGAACGAGATGGGATTCACCCTCGTTGCCGCCTTTGGAGACGGCCGGGATACGATCGAGTATCTCGCACGTAACCATGCCGATGTCGTATTGACCGATATCAAGATGGTAAAGGCCTCAGGACTTGAGGTCGCGCAATATGTTCATGAGAACCACCTTCCGGTGATTACTGTCATCATGAGTGGTCACCGTGATTTCGAATATGCAAGAAGCGCGATGGAGTTCGGCGCTCGTCACTATCTCCTAAAGCCGATCGACAACGATGAGATGCGCTCGGTCTTTGCTTCAATTCGAGGGGAGCTGGATCACCGGCGTGAGGCGCTGGATCGGCGCAATCGTGAACGCCACAACCTAGACGATGTCATTCCCATCATCAGACGCCAATTCGTGCAGGATCTGCTGGACGGCCGGTACACCGATCCGACTGAGTTCGAGACTATTCTCTCCCTTATTGGACTCTCGATCGACCCGGAACGATCACGGTGCCTCGTGATTCGTCTTCTCCCGATCGGTGTTGATCATTCAAACAATGGCGATTCGGGCATGACAAAGATCGCGTCGATTTCCTCAGCCGTCGAAGACGAGGAGAAATCGCTCTTTGTGACAAAAAACGGAGACCAAGCCCTCGCGATCTGTCGAGCGAATCAAGATCCCGAATGGCAGCTCCAACGTATTCAAGATCATCTGGACGCGGTAGCGGAACGGCTCAATCGCACCGCGGGTGTCCGCTTTGAATACGAGATCGCTGAGCGCTACGAGCATCTGAACCAACTGGTGTATCGGGCCCGCCGGAGAGCCCAGCAAGATGAACCTCGGGAGTCGTCCCACATCGGCTTGGGGCACTACGGAGCGTTTTTCTCAGTGCTTGAGAACCGAGACAGAGATGAGCTTCACTCGGCCGTCCACGACCTACTCCTCCACATGGAGTCGATGTCTCTCGTCTTTGTCCAGAACACGATCGTGGAGCTCTTCGCACGCATCATCTATCACTATGCATCGTTGGGCATCGATCTGTGGAATCTTCCCAGCGGCCCCTTTGATTATCGCGACATTCATACGCTCTACTCCGTGCCCGCTGTCCGAGATTGGACCATACGTAAGCTCGGCGAGCTCATGGAGGTCATCGAACACAGAGAGAGACCCCAGGACACGCTCCACAAGGCGCTTTCCTACATCGAAGCACATTTTGATGATGACCCCTCGCGAGAGGAAGTTGCGAACTACGTTCATGTGAATCCCTCCTACTTCAGCCGTCTTTTCCGTCAGAAGACCGGAAAGACCTTCACGGAGTACGTCACATCGATCCGCATTCAAAAAGCCGTCGATCTGATGGGAACCGGAGCACACCGGATTGGAGAGATCGGCACGCTTGTAGGCTATAAGAGCGCGAACTACTTCGCACGAGTATTCAAGCAAGAGACCGGATACTCACCAACAGAGTATGTCCGAAAGGTCCTTGATAAGAATCCGGGATCGATATGAAAGCTGGCGTCACACAACTGATTCGTTACATACGAGCGTTCAGGTTTCATAGCGTCGTCGTTCGCAACTTTCTCATGATCACCCTTGTACTGGCTCTCTCCTTCGCCAGCGTGAGCTACGTGGTCTACCGGCGGATGAATCAGATTGTACGGGACGAAGTGAGTTCCATCAGCGCGAGCAACCTCTACAGCGTCCGCGATGTTATTGAGGGAATCTTCCAAGATCTTCATCAGGTCTCCTCGCTCCTCACCATCGACGAGCGGGTCTCTGCCTATCTGCGGACACCGAGTACGGACCCCATTCTTCTCACTCTGGGGGCGGACATCTCTACAACGCTCTCCTACTTCCAGTACACCTACGATTCTGTCGACTCGGTCTACCTCTACTCTGAAATCAACGGTCTCTATTCCGCAGCGGGACTGACAGAGGGAGACGCGCTTGACGACGGATGGCTCGAGCTATACGCCACCGACACTACCGATGCCGATCCGATCATCGTTCCTCGGTTGAAGTACGGGATCTTCCCTCGGCTGGTTTCGCTCATTGATACGATCCAACTCCCGGATCAGACTCGCCTTGGAGCCGTCGTCGTAAACGTCAACATTGACATTCTTGGTGATCTGATTCGGTCTCAATCCTCAGAGGTGACGCCTCGAGTCTATGTGGTGGACGCCGACGGGAGGATGATCTTCAGCTATGACGGATCCGACTTCCTGGAACCCTTCACTGCGGTTTCGTTGGATCGTTTTACTCAGCCGGATTCCCAGGGGGAGACGCAGATCATCTCGTCCAACGGACTGGAGAGCGTGGTATCGGTAACTCGCTCGGAGTATCGCGATTACTGGTACGTGTCGGTCTTTCCTCTTGCCGCATACACACAGCGCCTGGAGAGCATACGAAGCTTTGTCATCGTCCTGGTCGCACTCAGCGTCCTTGCAGCATTTTTCATTTCCGCGCTGATTGCTGTGCGAGCGTTCGGGCCGTTTCTCAGAATTCTTTCGATCTTTGAAAGCCCTTCACGATTGAGTGAGTACCAGTCGGGACCCGGATCAGTCCAGAACGATGAAGTGCGGCTCATGGCCCAGAACGTGGTGAGAACGCTTCTGACCAATCAGCAGCTAGCGGCTGAGATGGAGAAGCAGATGGAGCTTCTCAACCAGGCACAGGCAACCGCTCTGCAGGGCCAGATCAACCCCCACTTCCTCTACAACACACTCGAGTCGATTCGGTGGCTGGTGGTGGCAAACGCGGGCGGCGAGTCCAAGGCGTCGGGCATGATCTCGTCGCTTGCAAAGCTGCTTCGGCTGAGCCTGGAATCCGACGACAAGGTGGTGACCATCAGGAAGGAGCTCGAGCATGCTCGTCTCTATCTTGACGTTATGTTGGTGAGGTACGCCGACAAGGTATCTGTTGAATGGGAGATCGACGAATCGGTCATGGATTACATGATCACAAAAATCGTTCTGCAGCCGCTTATTGAGAACGCGATCTACCATGGCATGAAGCATCTCGATGCGGATGGAATCCTTCGCATTCGTGTGGCGAGGGAGGCCAACACGATCATGCTGAGCGTTGAGGATAACGGTCCGGGAATGGGACCCGACGCAATGCGACGGATGAATGCGAAGCTTAGAGAGAGCGTTGAGCTTCCTAGGGGGAGCATCGGTCTGCAGAACGTCAACCAGCGAATCAAGATGACAATGGGAGATGAGTTCGGCATTGAACTCGGCTCGAACGGCACACAAGGGTTTTGCGTGAGCCTTCGAGTTCCACTCCTGGAAGGTAACGAAAGTATACCTATGTCACAATCGTTCTCGCTTCCGCGCGCCACAACGTAACGGAAAGGTACTTAGCTCACATATTTCTCGTTTCGCGTTCATCGAACGGCTTATAGAATCCGCAATAGCCTATGGCAACAGCCGTTCACACCACAAAACAACTACGGACCTTGAACTACCGTCGCAAAGACAATATCGCACTCTTGGTCCTGGCTCTCCCGTGCATCATCTACTTCTTTGTTTGGCACTACCTACCCATGGCAGGACTCGTCTTAGCATTCAAGAACTACACCTATACCGGGGGAGTCTTTGGTAGCGATTGGATCGGCTTCAGAAATTTCACCTTTCTGTTCAGCTCGCAAGATGCCGTCCGGCTGATCCGCAACACCGTCGGTTACTCGATCGCATTTATGATCGTAGGCAATTTTTTTGCGATAGCAGTCGCGCTGGCCATATTCGAGATTCAGAGCAGAACTCAGACAAAGATCTACCAGACCGTACTGATCCTACCGCGATTCCTCTCATGGGTAGTCGTGGGATACATCTCTTATATCTTTCTCAGCCCTACGCAGGGAGTCTTTAATCTCATTCTGCGATGGCTTGGTGCTGAGCCTGTTTCCTGGTATCAGAATCCCGGCTACTGGCCGTTTATTCTGACCTTCTTCAACACCTGGAAGAACGTCGGACTCAACTCAATCATGTACTACGCGGCACTGATGGCAATCGATACTCAGCTATTCGAGGCCGCAAGAATAGATGGCGCCAACCGATGGCAGCAGATACTTCACATATCGATCCCGTCCGTGATCTCCCTGCTGACGATTCTTATGCTTCTGGACCTTGGCCGTACCTTCAGGGGTGACTTTGGATTGAACTTCCAGATCCCGCGCGACATCGGCCTGCTCTATCCGGCAACGGACATCATTGATACCTACGTCTACCGGGGTTTGCGCGAGGGCGCATTTGCTATCTCGACCGCGGTAGGACTCTTCCAATCGGTCGCAGGCCTGATCATGATTCTCATCTCGAACAGGATCGTCTCACGGATCAATCCGGAAAGGGCGTTGTTCTAGTGCGTACTCAAGCCGAGCTACGTCAGCAGGTCGTCCTGAACATCATCCTTTGGATAGTCTGTCTGTTCGGATTCATCGTTCCTCTTGTCATCGTGATCACAACCTCGTTCACAGAGGAAAACTCACTCATCGCCAACGGATATCGCATCATCCCGCGCGAGACCTCGCTTGAAGCGTATCGGCTGCTGTTCAGGGCGCCCGGAAAGATGATCGACGCCTACATCGTTACGATCCTCCAGTCGGTGATCGGCACCTTTATCTCTGTACTTATCATGGGCCTCTGCGCCTATGCGATCTCACGGAAGGCGTTTCGAATGCGAAGAACCGTTTCGCTCTTTATTCTGTTCACCTTCTTGTTTGGCGGAGGGTTGGTTCCTACCTACATCCTCAACACCCAGTACCTTGGCCTGGGTGATACCTTCTTGATACATATCGTCCACAATCTCGCAAACGCATTCTACCTCATCGTTATGCGCACTTTCTTCAAGAACATACCCGAGTCGCTCATTGAGTCGGCAAAGATGGACGGCGGCGGAGAGTTCTTGATCTTCGCCCGAATCATCTTCCCCCTGGCGATGCCCGCATTCGCCACGATCTCGCTTCTGGGACTACTCGATCGCTGGAACAACTGGTTCACCTCCCTTGTCTACATCCGGGATGAATCGCTCTACACGCTTCAGTTCCTTCTCCAGCGTATCCTCCGCGACTTCGAGTTTATCAATGCGATAGCCGCGGAGTCGGTCACCAATATCGACATCCAGTTGTTCCAAGCCCCCACGGAGAGCATGCGCTACGCGATGGTAGTCGTGGCGGCAGGCCCTATGCTGATGGTGTTTCCGCTCTTCCAGCGATACTTCGTGCGCGGGCTTACGGTCGGATCAGTCAAAGGCTGATCCCTAGTGATGTGCTTTGGCCGTCTAGCTTCGTCTTGACGGTTGGCAAAAATCTATAAGGAGGTTTGTCCATGACAAACAGACTCAGGAAATCAGCAACTCTGCTGATCTGCCTTGTTGCAGTCTCCGCGCTCGCATTTGCGACCGGTGATGCGGAATCTGGCGCTGATTCGAGTGAAGAGGTGCAGCTCCAGTGGCTTGCTACTGGGCCCGGCGTCCAGAGGGATTTTGATGAGGTAATGGGGATTGCCAATGAGATGCTGGCCGACTACGTTCCGAACACTACGTTCGAAATGGAGATCGTGCCTCCTCCCGACTATCGGCAGCGTTTTGACCTCATGATGGCAGCTTCAGAGCAGCTCGATATCGCCTGGAAGGGATGGATGCAAGGCTACGCTGAGGAAGTCAACAAGGGGTCCTACCTTCCTTTGGATGACCTCATTGATCAGTACGCACCCGCAATCAAGGAAGAGGTTCCATCATGGCTCCTGACTGCAGGGCGCATCGACGGTGAGCTCTACATCATTCCGAAGTTTGAAGTGCACTACTGGCAGATGGGTCTCCATACCGACAATGCCAAGTTCGAACAGTACTTCGATCTTGAAGGATGGATGGAAACAGTTGCGATTGATACTCCGTACAACACGGTTACGCCGGATCTGTACGACGCGATGGAAGAGTACATGCAGACCCTTCGTGACGCCGGTGTCGGTGGCTCAGGATTTAGCCCTTGGGTGTTCACCATGCCGCGGGGTGAAGACTTGGTCAAAGGTCCGCCAAACTGGACCTACACCATGCCCGCAGTCGCGAACGTGTACAGACCGGGATACGAATGGGACTTCACGGTCCTGAACACCTATGAGCGCCCTGAAACCATTGCCTTCTTTGAAAAGATGGCTGAGTGGCGTGAAGAGGGTTTCATCCGGGAAGACATGCTGAGTCTCGCCAATCCGCGTCAGTTTGAGAACACCGATGCAGAAGGGTACGACATCTGGTTCCATAACTACGTGAATCCTCTCGGCACTGACTACACAGTTGAGACCAGATGGTCACAGCTCCATACTCGTGTCGCGGCGGAACCGTTCCCCTTCGTGCAGCCGACCCCGAATGATGGGAACACCATCCCTCGGACCGCTGCAAACCCGGAGCGTGCAATCCAGGTCATGGCTCTCATGCAGACTGAAGCCGGTGCAGACTTCTACAACACTCTTGTATGGGGTATTGAGGGACGGCACTACAATGAAGTACGCCCAGGTCGAATCGAGACCATCGACTACGCCGGACAGGGTAATGCCGATTCTCCCTACGGTCTCTGGAAATGGGCACTTGGCAATGTGTGGAACGCATGGCTCACACAGGCCGACCAGTCCGACGACCTTTTTGAGTACTATGAGGCGCAGCACCAGTTGGGCATTGAGAGCCCCTTCACCGGGTTCAACTTCGACACCACCAATGTCGTAAACGAGCTCGCCCAGATCCGTTCGGTCCTGAGTGAGTACGTCCGCGCATTTATGTCAGGCTACTATGAGGAAGACCTCTACGCAGAGTTCCTTGAGAAGCTTGATCTTGCCGGTGTCGACACCTTGATCGACGAGACACAGGGTCAGCTCGATGCTCATCTTGCTTCAATCAACATCCCAAAGACGGGATACATCCAGTAGACTTCAATCAATTGATTGAGAGCCTATGCTACGGGTTGGGGGTCTCTCCCAACCCGTTTCTATATAGTGAGGGCTTGTGTCATACAACGACGGTTGGGCTGCGTTAAATCTCGAGATGCCAAAGCGGATTCCGCGCACCGAGTACTCGGCGGATTCTCACTGGGAACTGATCCGATCCGTGACAGGGATCGATGTGGATGAGACCGCGGCGGAGTCGACAAAGCAACAGGCACGCAATGCATTCAGATCTCCCGCGGGCTGGAACTACGATGTGGTCTGGGGAACGCTTATCAACAACTCTTTCCTTGGTGAGTACTACACCGATATGGGCCACGCCGAGTACGTCTCCGACGGCTCAGATTTCCGTGACGCGGCCGAGTCGTGGTGCCGCGGCCCGGAAGATGTGCTTGCCTTCAACCCCGAACACGCACTCCCTTCGTATGCGCAAAGCGACCTTGTGGCGAGATTCGAAAAGAACTACCACGACCGTGTCTCAGACTGCCCGGATGCGGTCAATATGACCGGCGTCTACGACACGCTTATATCCGGGCTGCTCGACCTCTTCGGGTGGGACCATCTGCTTACCGCAATAGGGATTGACGCCGACGGCTTTGGAAGAGTGGCCGCAAGCTACGCGCGATGGGCTCAGCAGTTCTTTGATGCGCTTGCTGAGAGCACCGTCCCCGTCGTCATGATGCACGATGACATCGTCTGGACCTCAGGGCCCTTTGTAGCTCCGGAGTGGTACCGAGAGTATGTGTTTCCTCACTACCACAACTATCTGGCGCCACTCAGGGAGGCCGGCAAGAAGATCCTCTACACGAGTGATGGAAACTACACGATGTTCATTGACGACGTCGCTGCATCCGGAGTGCACGGATTCGTACTCGAACCCACAACCGACCTGGAACGTGTCGCAGAAAGATACGGACAGACCCATGTGATCATAGGAAACGCGGACACGAGAATCCTCCTCTCAGGCACCCACGAAGAGATCCGGTCGGAGGTCGAGCGTTGTATGAGCATTGGTAGAAACTGCCCCGGTTTTTTTATGGCCGTCGGCAATCACATTCCTGCGAATACACCGGTGGAGAACGCTCTGTACTACAACGAACAGTACCGCCGCCTCTCCACGCGATAGTTCATATGAGTAGATCAGAAGAGAGAGAGTTCTTGTCCGAGCTGCTCTCGCGAATGACCCTGGAGGAGAAGGTCCACCAACTCGCCTCCTTCTTCCCAAACGGCGACAACAAGCTATGCATCCCGCACATGCAGGCCGGCGAATGCCTCCACGGAGTCATGGCCGACAGCGCGACGTCGTTCCCGCAGGCCATCGCCCTTGGAGCAACTTGGGACCCCGCGTTGGTCGAACGAGTCGCAGAGGTAATCGCTCGCGAGGCGCGTGCACTGGGAATCCACCACTGCTACACCCCCATGCTGGGCGTTGTGCGAGACCCTCGCTGGGGCCGGACAGAGGAGAGCTACGGAGAGGATCCGTACCATGTTTCAAAGATAGGGGCCGGCTTTATCCACGGCCTTCAAGGACGAGGAGCTCGACGATTCGACTCTGATCATGTCATTGCAACCGCAAAGCACTTTGTCGCGGACGGCGAACCGACCGCCGGCCTCAACGGTGCGGCCATGGATCTCTCCGAGCGCACTCTGCACGAGGTCTTCCTTCCCCCGTTCCGTGAGGCCGTGGAAGAGGCGGCGGTGGGCAGTATCATGCCGGCCCATCATCCGCTCAACGGCGTCCCTTGCCATGCAAACACATGGATTCTCCGAGACATCCTGCGAGATCGATACGGATTCGACGGCGTGATTGTGTCCGACAACGGCGACATACGTTGTCTGCACACACTCCTTGAGGTGGCTGATTCGCACTCCGGCGCCGCCCACGCGGCGTTGACTGCAGGTGTTGACGTGGAACTGGCGTGGCTGACCGGGTGGAACGCAAGCAGGTACTACGGGCCCGCCCTGGTGGAGGCGGTTGAGTCAGGTCAGATCCCGGAGGAGCTCGTGGATCAGGCGGCCGGCAACCATCTCAAGATGAAACTCCGCCTTGGACTGTTCGAAAGCGGATTACCGGTCCCTGAGAAGCAAGAGAGCCGCGAAACCAACGCCGACGATTGGTCGCTCTCTCAAGAACACATACACTATGCGAGCTCCAAGTACGCGGAGCAGAGCCCGAAGGATTGTGCCACACCACGAGAGGGATGGCAGCACATCCTTAGCGATCCTTCCCATGACGCTCTCGCACTCGAAGCGGCAAGAAAGAGCATCACGCTGCTCAAGAACGACCAGGCACTTCTTCCACTCGACCGGGATACAATCCGGCGAGTAGCGGTTATCGGCCCCAACGCGGACGCCCAGGTTCTTGGGGGATACTCCACACGGCAGCCTCGACGCGTGGTCACACCACTTGCCGGTATACGGGCGTTCGTTGGAGACACAATCGAGGTAGTCCACGCCGAAGGGTGCTCTCTCGGCGCAGATCTGGAACGGCACGAGATCAACGCGGCGACAAAGGCGGCACAAGAGGCGGATGTCGCGGTGGTATGCGTCGGTGGTAATGAGCTCACCACTCGTGAGAACGAGGATCGTGACGACCTGGCGCTCGTCGGGCATCAGCATCGGCTCATCCGAGAAGTGGTCGAAACCGGGACGCCGGTCGTGCTACTCCTGATCCATGGACGCCCAAACTCAATTCAATGGGAGGCCAACCACGTGCCTGCCATTCTCGACTGCTGGTACCTGGGTCAGGAGGGCGGAACGGCTATCGCCGAGGCGCTCTTTGGCGCGATAAATCCCGGTGGCAAACTGCCGGTCACTGTCCCAAGGAACGTAGGCCAGGTTCCATGTTACTACAATCGACTCCCTGGAGGCCGAGAGGGGAAGTACTTCAACTCCCCTTCCCGTCCGCTTTTTGCGTTCGGGCACGGACTCAGCTATACCGAGTTCCTCTACGATGAGCTGAACATCGAAACTGAGCCCGGAGAGATACCTCTTTCGATCACCGCCAGAATCACCAATACCGGCACGAGGCGCGGCGATGAAGTGGCTCAACTCTACCTTCACTTCACCGGGAGTAGACTCACACGGCCGGTGAAGGAGCTGAAGGGTTTTGAACGAGTGTCGCTTGATCCGGGGGAGTCGCGCGTCGTGCGTTTTGAGCTGGGAGAGCGAGAGCTATCTAGCTATGACGACCGTACTCACGACTGGACCGTGGAGTCCGCAAAGATCGAGATCATGATGGGAAGCTCAAGCGAGGATATCCGGCTACGGACGGAGACGCAGATAGAGCCGTGAAGGAAAGAGAATCGACGGCGGGCTCTCGTCTGTGGTACCGGGAGCCGGCTCGCGCTTGGTCTGAGGCGATGCCGATCGGAAATGGCCGGATTGGTGCCATGGTGTACGGTGGAGTCGATACGGAGACCATCGATCTCAGTGAGGAGAGCGTATGGTCGGGTGAGCCTCACGATTACGCACACACGGGCTCCGTTCGGCACCTCCCGGAACTACGAAGGCTGATCTTCGCCGGAGAGTACGAACAGGCTGCACGCTTTGGAGAAGCGCACTCCCTTGGCCACCCGCGAAGCCAGGCAGCATATCAGTCTCTTGGTACGCTTACCCTCAGATTCCCGGATCACACGGAGATCCGGGACTACTCTCGTGAACTCCGCATGGACGACGCCATTGCCACGGTGCACTACCGCATGGGAGACGCTGTGTTTACACGGCAGACCATCGCGAGCTATCCGCATCAGGTCGTGGCCATTGAACTGAGCTGCAGCGAGAACCGCAGGATTACCTGTGAGATCACGCTCGACTCTCTGCACCAGAAGTCGCGTGTTGTACCGGACAAGGGCGGAATATCGCTCGTGGGTACCTCGGACGCCATACAGTTCCAGGCAATCGTGAACGTGCGGACAGAGGGTGGCATGGTCCGAGTCTCGGATGGGACACTCCAGATCCGAGAGGCGGACTCGGCGGTCGTCTTTCTCGCCGCCGCGACCAACTTCGTCGGATACGCCGATCTTTCCGGGGATCCTGCCACGCGGTGCCGTGCGGTTCTGAGCAAGGTAGAGCCGCTCGATTTCCAGTCCATTCTTCAGACACACACGAAAGACTTCCGCAGGCTCTATCAGCGTGTCTCCATTGATCTGGGCGGTACGACGGAGGAGGACCTCCCAACCGACGAGCTGATTCGACAGGTATCGGCCGGCAATCGTTCCGCACTGCTTGAGGAGAAGCTCTTTAACTTCGGACGCTACCTGACAATCTCAGGTGCTCGGCCGGGAACACAGCCGCTCAACCTGGTGGGAGTATGGGCGGTGGATGGACTAGAGGCTCCGTGGGGTGGCAAGTGGACGCTCAACATCAACGCCGAGCTAAACACCTGGCCCGTGGAGACAACCAATCTCGCGGAGTGTCATGAGCCGCTTCTGGCTCTGCTGGATGATCTGAAGGAAACCGGGACTCGGGTTGCACGCGAGCACTATGGCTGCCGTGGGTTCGTCGCGCACCACAACACCGATCTCTGGCGCGGGGCGGCGCCGGTGGACACGCCGTTTCACGGGCTCTGGGCAATGGGGTCAGCATGGCTCTGCAGGCATATTGTCGAGCACTACGACTTTTCCCGGGACGTCGGCTTCCTTGCCTCTGCATATCCAACCCTCAGAGAGGCCGCCCTCTTTTATGAAGACTTCCTTACAGAGGGTCCGGACGGCTTTCTCGTGTCGTGCCCCGCAATATCCTGGGAGCAAAGCTTTCTTCTCCCGGACGGGGAAGAGGGGCGGTTGACCTACGGTCCGACGATGGACAATGAGATCCTTCACGACTTCTTCTCAAACTGCCTCCGCGCCGCTGCGACACTGAATACGGATGAAGCAGATCAACGGAGGTGGAGGTCGATCCTCCGGAGGCTGCGACCCATCGAAATCGATCCGGAGACAGGACGGCTGATGGAGTGGGCGTATCCTGCTGAGAAGGCTCATGCCTCCGGACAGATGACTCCACTCTGGGCCGTTGCCCCAGGCAATCAGATTAGCCCGCAAGACACCCCTGGACTGGCGCACGCCGCAGTAAACTACTTGAAGCATCATATCCCTCAGATACCGGAGTGGGAGAGCGCCGGCAGCTGGGTGAGCGGAACCATTCTCAACTACTGGGCCCGCCTGTGCGAAGAGACGAACGCCTATGCAACCCTCGTCAAAGCGATGCGTGAGAAGCTCCATCCAAATCTGATGATGCACTTCTATCCTGAGGAGTACTTCCAGATTGATGGAAACATGGGGGCCACAGCGGGCATTGCGGAGATGCTTCTCCAAAGCCACAGAACGACCAAGGACGGGCATCCAATCCTTGATGTGCTCCCCGCCCTTCCTGGGGAATGGCCAACCGGTTCGGTCCGAGGTCTTCGAGCGCGAGGTGCCTTTGAAGTCGATATCTTCTGGACCGACGGCAAGCTCGAGTGGATCGATCTCACCTCCCTCACCGGAACCTCATTCCTGGCAACCTACAAGGGGCAAACCTTTGATGGCGACATCGTAAGACCAAAGTCCCTACGAATCACGCAGGAAGATTTCATCAAAAACAGCGCAACCGGCGCTCGACCCGAATGATCCGCACACAGTGGTGCCGAGCAGGGCCAATCATACTCCTTGATATATTACGATATTCGGACTACAATCACGTTGCTGTAATATATGAAGACGACCGATTTGATCTTTGGCATCTTCTCCTCGCTCAACCTCCAGCAACTCTCTTTCGATACGCTCCACAGACTCGTATCTCCATTTGACGTTACGGCGGGAACCCTGAGAACCAACCTTTCCAGGATGAGCAGTTCCGGGTTGGTCCGGATAGAAAGAAGGGGGAAGAAGGCTATCTACTCGCTACAACAGAAGTCAGAGACAATTCAGGAGAACGTATCCTTTCACCTGGCACCGGTAGATTGGTCTTCGTGGGATCATCGTTGGCTTGGCTTTGCATTCTCTATTCCGGAGGAGAACAGGACTGTACGCCGCCGCGTCACCGCAAAGTTGGCGGCCTATCATCTTGGACGTCTGTATCCCGGTCTCTGGATTCGGCCCCTTCACGAGCAAGACCCGGCCAAAGAGGCTGTACAAGATCTTGCGCACGAAGGACTCGGTACGGCTATGGAGATAACGTTTTCATGTGAGCCGGAGAAAAGCAGAATCGCAGAAATCTGGGAGATCGATCGCATCGGGTTGGCCTATGAGTCATCGATCGACACGCTGCGACAAAGCCACAGTCACCTCTCGGGACTCAGCGCCATGGAAGCATTTCGAGAGTCATTTCTCCTGGGAGACAGGATCGTCAAACAGCTGTTCCAGGATCCGCAGTTGCCGCAGGAGCTTCTACCCGACTCCTGGCAGGGGGGAGCACTACGGACTCTTTTTTCAGAGTGGTACCAGGAGATACGCGAGAGGCGCGCGCCCTATTTGAGAGAAGTCCTTGGCAGCCACGCTTCACAGGAGCAGAGTCATGAATCGAACTAAGACAAACCGATGCGATGAGAAGACGATGGAATGGCTCCTTCAGGCCGATCCATGGACCAGATACAACACACTTCGGGAGTTACTCCGTGTACCGGAGACCAGCCGCGAACTTAAGGATGCAAAGAACGCCTTGCTCAGAAGCGAAGCAGTTCAGGAACTGATCAGTGACGCCGCGAAGTGGTTTCCCTACCTCCCCAAGCGGCACAATGATCCAAAGCTCAGCCACTACGCGCTTCGGATGCTCGTGGATTTCGGCATGACCTACGATGATCTATCAGCTCAGGACATTGTGTCCAAAGCGACTGCACACATGGACGGGAACCTGCTCGCCATTCGACAGGAACGTCCGGAGCGCCCCAAGAAGGGCAACGCGGAAGAGGAGCAACACGCAGGAAACAACTGGATCGCCCTCCCCTGCGACTCTCCCCTTATCACCTATACGCTTCTGAAGCTGGGGTACGACGCGCCGCTCGTTGGCGAGAACGTGAAGTTCATAAAGGAGCAGTGGAGTACCACTCGCGGATGGTTCTGTCATCTCTTTTTCGTGGAGGGTATTTACAAGAAATTGCAGGTCGGCTGTCCCATGGCAGGACTTCAGGCTCTTGAGGTGTTCTCAACGATTCCGGAGCTAAAGGAGTCTCAATACGCACGGAACGCGTTCTATCCGCTGCAATATCATAGAGACTCCAGAAAATCGCTCTACTATTTTGGCCGGTCAAAAAAGTTCTGGACTCTGAAGTACCCCTTTGTCTGGTACAACGCCCTCTACCTCGCAGAGGTGTTGAGTCGATTTGACTTCTTGAGAGCGGATCCTTTGATGATCGAACTCGTAGAGTGGTTGGAGTCGTCTCAAGATGAACTGGGTCGTTATAGACCCACATCAATGTACATGCCGTTCAAGCACTGGGATTTTGGCAACAAAAAAGAGGCATCTCCGTGGATCACGTTCTTGGTGTATCGCATCCTGAATCGCTTCTCCGGGTGAACACGTGCATGGCAGCACAAGCGCTCTAGGCGACCATCCTTGGAGGGCGGGGTCGCAAGACGATCGGCTACCTGAGAACGAGAGACTTCACGTCGTGATCCCGGAGAGCAGACCGTATGGGCACGCCTATCCCTTGCGAACTCGATTGTGGAAGTAGCTCTGTCGAATGATCATGTAGTCAATCCGCCTCTCAGTTCTCGCGGCGCATAACCCAGCTCGCGTCGTACAAACTTGTTGAACTGCTGGAGGTCACTCATGCCGATTCGTCCTGCAATCGCCTTGATGGGCATCTCGCTACCGTGGAGCAGCTCTGAGACGATCGTGACCTTGCGCGAGCGGATATAGGCGGCCACACTCTTGCCAAGCTGATCCTTGAACAGGACGTTTATGTGCCCATTGCTCATTCCGAGTTCGGCGGCCACATCAATTGATCGGATCCCAGCCT
>JANQQY010000563.1 GCA_028284845.1 Spirochaetales bacterium | reverse complement strand
ACGTACTCGTGCGACGGGCGCACCTGGTAGCCCTCGCGCGATGATCTGACTTCCGGCTCCGCGCTTCGTAATCTCATCTATCGAGGATCCGGTCTCCTCCGCCACGATTTCGAGCGTGCGTGGCGCGCAGAATGCTCCCTGGCATCGCCCGGCGCCGGCGCGCGAGTAGAACTTGATTCCGTCGAGCGTCGTATGCCCGGCATCGATGGCGGCGCGGATCTCGTCTCGCGTCACCGTTTCGCATCGGCAGACGACCGATCCACAGTCGGCGTCCCCTCTCCATCGCTCCTGGAGATCACTGTCGGTGAGCGTTCGAGTTCGATGCACCGGCTCAAGCGTTGCGTTATACCCACGTCGCTCGGTGAGCGGGCATCCAGCCTCCTTGAGAAGGTTCTTGACATACTCGGCAACAGCAGGCGCCGCCGTGAGGCCGGGACTCTGAATACCTGCGACATGAATCAGCCTCGGGATACGGTCAGACTCCTTAATGCAGAAGTCTCCGCCGGGCAGCGTCGGCCGGAGGCCAGAGAACGATGTGATGATGTCGGTGGCCGAGACCGAGGGCACTAATCGCTGTGCGCTCGAGACGATTTCACTCAACCGGGGAGTGGTGGTGTCCAGGTCATCTTTCTCGTCAATCTCATCTGCCGTTGGACCAATGAGAACTGTCCCCTCAACGGTGGGAATCACGAGCATTCCCTTGGACACGGGAGTTGGTGTTGGGAAGACAACGCGTTGTGGGCAGGCCGGAGTTCGCCGGTCGAGAAGATGATACTCGCCTCTGCGAGCGTTGATCTCGAACGATTCAGCATCAAAGAGCGAGGAAACGATATCAGCGTACATCCCCGCGGCATTTACCACGAATGACGCAGTCACTGAACGTCCGTCGACGGCGGTCATTTTGAATCGATCTCCGGCCATCTCCGCATCGGTTACGTCAAAGTTTCGCAGACAGGTCAGACCGTTCACCTCGGCACTCTCAACAAGAGCAAACACAAACCGATAGGGTTCGATGATGCCGCCGGCAGGCGCGTAGACGCCCCCAATCACGTCGTCATGAAGTTTCGGCTCAAGCTCGTGAATGCGGGTCGAGCCGCAGAGCTCAATGCCCGCCGAATCGTTCTCAATGCCCTGGCGGCAGAGATGCTCAGCGGTAACCATCTCCTCCGGCGTGAACGCTGCGACAACGATTCCACATCGCTTGTAGGGAAAGCCGAGCTCGCGGTGCAGCTGTGGATAGAGGCCGGCACCTTCAATCTCGAGGCGAGCTTTGAGGTAGGAGCGGTTGTGATGAAACCCACCATGGATGATCCCGGAGTTGGCCTTGGACGTACCGAACGATACATCCGCCTCGCGCTCGAGGAGCGCTACAGAGACGTTGTATTGACTAAGTCGGCGTGCGATAGCTGCGCCGGAGACGCCGGCGCCAATAATGGCGACGTCAAAGTCCAGGGACATAGGAGTATCATGGGGGTGTTATTTTTTGTTTGTCAATGGTTGTTTCTGTTCGAAATGTAAGAATCGTGTTACGAAACGATCTCGGATGTCGCTTCTCCCGCATTTTCTCCCGCAATTGCAACAGGAACGATCATGACTCGCACGCCGCGCTCCTCGAGCGCCGATCGATACTCGTCGGAGATCCCTGCATCGGTGACGACAAGATCGACAGTATCGAGTGCTGCGGTGACGAAGGGAGCAACGCCACCAATCTTGGAAGAATCGGCCAGGACGATAACCTCTCCCCGGGTCCTGGCGATCATCTCGCGAGCGATCTCGGCCTCCTGGTGGTGAGGCGTCGTCAGCCCTGCCTCCAGGGCAAGACCGTCAACGCCAATAAAGGCCTTGCTTCCGTAGATCTGTTCGAGCGTCCGAATGGCGAATCCACCCACGAAGGAGTTCGACCGGGGGCGGTAGACGCCGCCGGCAACGATGCACTCAATTCCCGGCGAGGTCAGCGCCGTGAGCGCGCCGGCGTTGCTCGTCACCACACGAAGCTCGATTGCAGGGAGCAATCGGAGGAGCTCGAGGGTCGTACTTCCACTGTTTACAAAGACGGTCTCGCCCGGCTCCACCAGGTTCGCCGCTGCGCGAGCGATCGAGGCCTTCTCATCTCTGTTCCGGCGTCCCTTCTGATCAAAATAGGGTTCTCGCGTAAACCGCTTCTTGGAGATCGCACCGCCGTGCGAGCGGCTCAGAAGCCCTTCCTCCTCCAGCGCGATAAGGTCACGCCGAATGGTCATGACGCTGACGCCAAACCGCTCACTCAATTCGTTCACGCGAATGACCCCGTTCTCGTCGACCATGTCGAGGATTCTTCGCTGGCGCTCTACGGGAATGATCTCTGCAGCCATATCTCAATGGTAGCGCCACCGGTTCTCGTTGAACAGCGGTCGCGCCTCATGTAAGGTGAGGCATGCGGCGAACGGGGATTCTTTGGGGGATCGCCTTCGTTATGGTGGTAGCCGTTGTTGTGCTCTATGCAGTGGCGCCAGGAACGGCTGAGAGAAGCGCAGCGGAGGCGGCTGCCGCCGAGCTTACCTCGATCATTGCGAAGGCAAACACCTACTTTGAGTTTGGCCACTTCGATCGCGCGGCTGATTCATACGCTGAGGCCGCAGATGCAGGCATGTCCGACGGCGCCGGATGGTACGAGTACGCGGTGGCGCTCGAACGTACTTCCGGGCGAGACCTTCAAGTCTACCTGACCGCGTACGAGCTTCTTCACAGAGAGAACCCCAACCACAACTACTTCGCGGAGGTCGAACGAGTCATTGCTGAGGAGTCCGTGGAATTCGACTATGGCGCTGCCGCAGAGGGCGAGTTACCGGAGAACTCTCTCGTGATCGTGACCGGGACGGTTGCTCGGGTCGATTGGGGACGGGTCTCAGAGGGAACAGACACGGTGATCGTCGCAACGCGCCCCGACCTCTGGTTGGGTCACAGCGGCGACGAAATCTTATCGTTGATGCCACGCGATCGTCGGCTGCCGGTGGGCCAGCAAGTGGTCATCGTGGGCTGGTTCGACGGATGGACGACAGCGACCGACCAGATGGGGTTCGACCGCAGATATCCAAGCATCGACGCAGCCGGTGTCCGTCCCATAGAGTCGTAGATCGCGCCTGAATCGGAGGACAAAAAAGGCTCCTTCGCCGCATGGGGAAGGAGCCTTTGACCAGCCCATCTATGGTGGGGCAGTCCGGACGAGTTCTACTCGTCTCCGGTCGGCAGGATCACACGATCGATCACGTGGATCACACCATTCGATGCGAGGTTG
>JANQQY010000541.1 GCA_028284845.1 Spirochaetales bacterium | reverse complement strand
CCTTCATTGATAGAGAGGTGCCGTTCGCGGACATTCTGCGCGCTCAACTCCTCAACGTCCCGCGCGCTCTCCACTTTGCCTTGCCGATGGGCCTCCTCTTTGCCGTCTCCTTTGCGCTGGGAACGCTCTATAGCCGGAACGAACTTATTGCCGTATTCGGCTCGGGTGTGTCGCTACGGTCGTTTGTCCTACCGCTCATTGTGCTCGCGCTCGGTCTCAGCGCAGCGGCCTTCGTCTTTGAAGAATACGTGGTGATCGATGCATCGATTCAGAAGAGTGAGCTTGAACGACAGCTTCTGAATATCTCTTCAAGCCAGAGCAACAGCAATGTGACGCGCCTGGGGAGCGGCTCGCGTCGGCTCTATCACGCCGACTTCTACAACGATGAGACAGCGACACTCTCATCAGCAGTGCTCGTCGCGCGAGATGAGGCGGGAGAGATCGATCTCATCGTGAGCGCCCGGAGCGTAGTCTGGGTGGGTGAGTTTTGGGAGGCGAGGTCCGCTCGGGTCTTTGAGAGAACGGCAAACGGAGTAGAGGAGCGATTTTCGCCAACGGAGCAGCTGCCGGGATTCAGCCTCCCACCGGCGGCGTTTCGACGGATCGGCCGCGACATCGAGGAGATGCGTCTTGAGGAGGCGAGGATCTGGATCGAATCACAACGTCTCGCCGGGCTCCCGTATCGTGAGGAACTCACTCAATACCATGAACGATTCTCGTTTGCGCTTACTCCGTTCATCGTTGTCCTCATAGCGACCGCGATTGGGGGAAGATTCCGAAAGAACATTCTGCTCATGAGCCTCCTCGTGTCGCTCGGCGTATCCGTCGGTTACTACGTAGTTCAGATGATATCCGGACTTCTGGCAGTTTCGGGCCGTATCAGTCCCATCATGGGAGCCTGGGCCGGAGTCGCGCTCTTTGTAGTCATTGGGGGTTCGCTGTTGAGGCTCTCCAGAACGTGAGCATCTTTACGATCGACGCGCGGGACGACACTACGATGGCCCGAACAGGGACCCTCTCTCTCCCGCATGCCAGGGTCTCCACCCCGGCGTTTATGCCCGTCGGGACCGCTGCAACGGTGAAGGCGATCACTCACAGGCGTCTGGAAGCGATGGGATACACCCTTATTCTGGGGAACACCTACCATCTCTATCTGCGACCGGGAAGCGATCGTATCAGGGAGCTCGGTGGCCTCCACCGGTTCTCCGCGTGGAACAACGGAATTCTCACCGACTCCGGAGGATTTCAAGTCTTCTCGCTCTCCAACCTGCGCACTCTTTCGGACGAAGGTGTCGAGTTCCGTTCACATCTTGACGGCTCGAGGCACGTCTTTACTCCGGAAAAGGTCGTTCAGATTCAGACGGCACTAGGAAGCGACATACAGATGCAACTCGATGTCTGCACCGGTCCGGACGCGACGCGCGATGAGGCGTCGGAGGCGGTCCGACGAACAACCGAATGGGCTGTGAGAGCGAAAGGAGCGTGGACT
Organism: Spirochaetales bacterium; assembly: GCA_028284845.1. Lineage (GTDB taxonomy): Bacteria > Spirochaetota > Spirochaetia > DSM-27196 > SLST01 > SLST01. The sequence goes on along the minus strand of JANQQY010000541.1, from coordinate 8,484 downwards.
CGCGAGCTCGAAGCCGGCTACGCCGGCTACCTCTTTCCAATCGTTCAGGGAAACTTCCACGCCGACCTTAGGCGGCGGAGCGTTGAGGAGCTTGTCGCCCTTGGGCTACCGGGCATCGCAATTGGAGGGCTCTCGGTTGGCGAGGAGCCGGCCGTGTTCAAGGACATTCTGGCAGCGACGGCGCCTCTTCTGCCGGAGGAGTTGCCGCACTACCTGATGGGTGTGGGGACGCCGGACTACCTTCTGAATGGTATGGCGAACGGAATAGATATGTTCGATTGTGTCTTCCCGACTCGGATTGCACGCAACGGAACCGTCATGACGTGGGACGGCCGGGTCGTGCTCAAGAATGAGCGGCACGCCACCGATCAGCGCCCAATCGACACTGAGTGCGGTTGCGATACCTGCCGCACCTACTCGCGAGCCTACCTCAGGCACCTCTTCCAGAGTGGTGAAGTGCTCGGCCCGATGCTGGCGACCGAGCACAACCTCTTCTTCTACGCAGACTTCATGCGATCCGCGCGAGAAGCGATCTCGCGCCGCGAGTTCTCGGCCTTCGCAGCAAGAACGATGGATCGCTTTACTCTAGGTGAACGTGAGCGACGAGAACTCCGACAATAGCAATGTGAGACCATCTATTGCCGGGAGCGCTCGCTCGACCAGCCTCGTCATGGTGCTGACCGGCGTGTCCAGATTACTAGGGTTCGCCCGTCAAGCCGTCGTCAGTGCAGTCTTTGGGGCAACGGGTGCCGCCGATGTCTTGAACGCGGTCTTCAGCATCCCCAATAATCTTCGAAAGCTACTCGCCGAAGGGGCTCTCTCATCAGCATTTATTCCCATCCTCTCCGGGCTCGACGATCCGGACGACGTGCGCGGCAGATCGCTCGTGCAGAGTCTTCTTGGTTTCCAGCTCGTTGTCCTTGGACCCGTGGCAGTAGTGTGCACGCTGTTCGCAGCTCCTATCGCAGACTTCCTGACGGATTTCTCGGACCCCGAACAGACCCTCCTTGCAGGAGAACTCTTCCGCTGGTTCATTCACTACGCGCCACTCATCAGCGTCAGTGCGGTGCTCATGGGCGCGCTCAATAGTCGAAATCGGTTCGTCGTGCCGGCGCTCACTCCGCTTCTCTTTTCAGTCTGCGTCATTGCCGCGATTCTCTTGCTCTCTGATTCGCTGGGGATCTACTCCATGGCTGTCGGGATTCTCGCCGGCGGAGTCGCGCAGATCGCGATCCAGGTGCCGAGCTCGATCAGATCCGGTTTTTCTGTGCTTCCTCGCTTTTGCTTTACTACGCCGGAGTTCCAAACCACCATGCGTCGATGGCTACCTGTAGTCGTAGCCAGCAGCGTCTTTGCGATCAACCAGCAGGCCGCCATCTTTTTTGCCTCTGGTCTTGAGGACGGAAGCAGCTCGGCGATCGTTAATGCGGTCATCTTCTGGCAACTTCCGCAGGGTATCTTTGCCGTCAGTGTGACTACCGTTCTCTTTCCGCGAATGAGCCGAGAGGCGCGTGACGGCGACAAAGGTGCCGCCCGCCAGACCCTCTCGTTTGGTATAGAGGCGAATCTCGCATTGCTCCTGCCGTCAGCGGTGATTCTTGCTCTACTCAGCAGGGAGATCGTTGCGGTCGTGTTGCAGCGCGGCCGGTTCGAACTCACGGATACCCTTCGTACCGCACGCGTCCTCTGGGCGTACTGCCTTGGCATGCCAAGCGTGACGATTTTTACGCTTCTTCAGCGGTTCCACTACGCGAATCACGACTATCGTACCCCGACGACGGTGTCGGTCGCTGTGGTCGCGGTTTCGATCCTGGGGTCACTGTGGCTCAAGGAGACACAGCTCCGGGTAGCCGGGCTTGCGATCGCCAACTCGATCGCCTTTACCATCGGCGCTGTCTGGCTTGGAGCGTCGGCCCGACGGATCGTTGGCGGCGTCTTCACAGGAAGAATCCTCGGGACGGCTCTGAAGTGTGTCGCCTCAGTGGTGCCTGCTCTTGCGATCGTTCTCGTATCTCGAACGCTCGGGAGCGCCTGGTGGGAGTCCGGCAGCAGCTTGCGCGGATTCGCAATCCTTTCTGCGATAGGGTTGTTGGCCGTGGGAGCCACTGCCGCCATGTTACTCGCGCTCAGGGTGGATGCGGCACGTCTCTTGGTTGGGAGGAAGCGCAATGAATAAACCCCTCTGGCTGGGATGCTCACTGCTTCTCGTGCTCGTCTCCGTACCGAGTCTGACCCAGGAGTCGGATGCGCTCGACCTCTGGCGCGATACCCTTACGTTCGGAATCGACTCAGAATTGACGGACCTCCTCTCTCAGTTGCGTGACGCGCAGGTCGTATCGCTGGACGACTTGATTATGAGACGATTCGAGCGGACTCGTTCGAACGCTCTCAAAGTGACGATTATCGAGCATTTCCAGCAGACGGAATCCGATGTAGCGGTAGCGGTCGCCGAACAGATGCTTTTGTCCGAAGAACAGATCCCGGGTGACCTTCTGCGAGTCCTCATCCAGTATCGAGTGCGCTTTGGCGGCGACGCCTCTCCCGACCTTACCGAACGCTACTCAACCCTTGCACAGGACAGCGGAAACCAACTCGCAGCAAATGCGGCAATCGAAGCGCTTGGAGAGATTGGTTCGCAGGATGCGGTTCGCAAGCTGATCGAGCTTCTCGATGATCTTACTTCGAGTGAGCTCCAGGGTTCGGTGATTCGGGCACTCGGTGTCGCAGGCGATCCCTCTGCAGTCGATCGGCTGAGTAGAATCTCGACGGACGAGTTTGCAGACGCGTCGCACCGGCAGTACGCCGCGGAGAGTCTTGGACGAATCGGTCAGCCAGAAAGCATCGAAACGCTCACCGCCCTCCTGAGCGATTCCGACAGTCTGCTTCGGGCCTATGCGACCTACGCCTTGGGTTTCTACAGCGCAGAGCAAACCGCAACCCTCTTGGAAGACGCCCTTCTTGATTCGTTCTGGAGGGTTCGGGTCGCGGCACTTCAGGCCATCGAAGAACAAGGCCACGAAGCCGCTCGAGACGCGGTCGCTTACAAGGCACGACGCGATCCGGAGCGACCCGTCCGGGAAGCGGCACTACGAACTTTGGGCGCCCTCGGCGTTGGGGAGACCGACGTCCTGAAGGACGTAGCCTTAAGCGATCGAGTGTCAATCGCTGAGCGATCAATCGCGATCGAGGAGCTCTCGGAGCGAGGGGCGTCGAACGCAGTCGAAGCCTTTGCGGAGATCATAAGCACGGAGTGGGAGAGAGAAAACTCGCGGGCACTCGACATGGTGGGGAGAGAGATCAGCGCACATGCGAGCAGAGAGTATGTAGCGCTCTACGAGCGACTGCTCACGCATCCTAACTTCATCATGCAGATCTACGCGATTCGAGGGATCGGCAACTCGGGGCTGCGGCAGTTCGAGGATCAACTCCAATCCACCGCGGCGCTGACCAGCCCTACCGCGCTCTCCCGTGCAGCCCGTCTTGCCCTCGAAACGATGGGGATCGACTTTGTCCCACCGGGGGGTCCTGACGAGGCCGACGCCCCAGACGGCGATCAGCCGGAGGACGACCTACCCACGACCGGCGACGAAGCAAGCGGCTCAACTTAGAACTCCGCCTGCTGAATGTCCGTCACTTCGTACTGATACTCACGCTCGTTGATCGTGAACGAGAGTGCATCTCCCACCTTGGAATTCAGAAGTTCGCGACCAAGCGGGGAGAGGTAAGAGATAACGCCGTTCTCCGGATTCGATTCCCACGGCCCAAGCAGCACAAACTCTTCGTTCCCGTTCGCCGGCGTTGCGAGTGTGACTTTCGTCCCGAACGAAACAGAGCCTGAGTCGACGTCACTGGGACGCACGATGGTCGCCTTGTCGAGCTCTTCCTTCATTCTGGCAGCATTGGCATTCAGGATCTCCTGGCGCTCCTTCGCTGCCTTGTATTCAGCGTTCTCGCGAAGGTCACCATGCGAAAGCGCCTCACTGATCTCCTTCGAATTCTGCGGGACCTCGACCTCATGCAGATGCTTCAGAGCCTTCGTCTTCTCGTCGTAGCTGTCGGACGTAACCATAAATCCACCGCGACTCACGGTGTCCGGTTGTTCGCCTTCGCCGTAGAAGCGGAAACCTGGATGGGCGTCCATGATCTTCTGCTTGAGCTCAATCTTGATTGACGGGTCAAGATCCTTGACGTCACTGACAAGGGTGTAGACCCGGTTGATTCCGCCCTCGTCGGCCTGACCCAAGTAGTGTTCGACATTCCCGTCTTTGAACAGGTAGTTATGGATCTGGCGGTTGATCTTGCGGTTCTGACTCACATCCTTACGGTTGTCGATGTCCCGGAAGGTCAGGTCGAGGAGGTGAATCATCGCGATAAGAATCTTCTCGTATTCGATATTGAGCTTGTGGAACCAGCGGTCGTCCGTGACGTTTCGGGCGAGCCAGACGAACGCCTCGCGGAAGTCGCGGTAGCTCTCGTAGATCTTTGTGAAGAGCTCGACCAGCCTATCCTGCTGTCCGGTGCGCTCAAGCTCCCCAATGATGTCCCGGGAGAGGAAGTAGGGGAAGAGCCGTACGTAGAGACCTGGCCAGTCATCCACGGTGTCCTTGATGTCCACGATGAATTGGCGCTTGAGATCACTTGAGTCGAGAAGGGCAAAAACCTCCTCCACGCTTTCGATCTGGTCAAAGAGCGTCTTGAAGTCAAGATCGAGTTCAGGATTGAGGTAGGGGTGACGGTCGACGACCTTTCGCACGATCAGGTTGCTGGCCACCACGAACTCATTGACCGCATTCGAACTCTTCAGAAGCGCGGTGAAGTATTCAAACATCTCGCGGAAGAACTCACTGTCCGTCCCGGCGTCTTCATCCGACTCCATGAACTCCATGAACTCTTCAAGGATCTTGATCTTCTCAAAGAAGCTCTTGGCACTCTTGAACTTGTTGTGCGTCTTCTCACCAAGCGTGATGGGCTGATCACGAACAACAAAGTGATCGGCTTTGTCAGTCAGCACGCCGAAGATCTTGTTCGTCTTCAGGATGTTTCGAGCCTTCGTGCTCCAGCTGCTCCACTCGCTCTGCGTGAGAATTGCCGGGACGAGTTCGGCCTTGATCCGCTTCATGTCCGCTGCATTGTCTGCGCTCCGAATGGTGGTTTTGAGCGCCCATACAATATCCTTCTTGACCTTGGCACGCAGCTTGTCCTTCTTCCAGACGCTCCTCAACACCCAGAGGTGATCCTTCGGAAGGATGTCGAGGGCACTGACCGCCATCTTGAGCGTCATCTTGTGCTGCCGCTTCCGGGCAAAGTCGACGATGATCTCGTCGCCCTTGATCGAGCGGATGATCCCAACGCCCCACGAGCGGTGAAAGACAAAGTTGCCCTGATCAAATGCGATGTGCTTCTCGAAGTCGGCAATCGCATCGTGGACATTCCGCCAACTCTGGTTGAGGTTTGAAAGCCGGATGTACTCCTCGAGTTGACTGTGTTCAGAGAACCGCGCCTCAAAGCACTCAACGATCTCCTTCCGCGCCCACGGATTCTTTGAATCGTACTCAAGGATCCGCTTCAGAATGTCAATTGAGGTGTTCCAGTCTTCCTTTTCCTTGAAGTGGGGAAAGAGATCTTCAAGCAGCTGGACCGATCGCTCCTCACTCACGGTTTTGGCAATACGACTCTCCGCATGGTAGAAGAACTCAGTCTCCTCAGGCGCATACTGAATGAGCTTGTGCCAGACTTCCTTGATGCTATTGAAGAGGCGCTTGTTGATATAGCGGTGCAGAGCCTTCTTGTAGTACTCCACCGCCTCGTCGATTTGCTCGTCCTCTTCGCGGCGCTCGGCGAGGTGGCGAACGATATCGGCCTCATCGTAATCGATGCGGATAAGTCGTTCCCAGATATCAAACTTCTTCTCTTGTTGGTTCTCGCTATCGTAGCTCTCCGCCAGTGTCCGCAGCGCAAACTTGTTTTCGCCAAACTCGAGGATTCGACGGCAGAGGTACTCAACGATTCCCCATTTGTGATTGTCGGAGAAAATCTCAATGAGGGTCACGAGATTGGTGTCGTCGACGTTCTGACGACTCATGTGGATCACGCCTGAGAGGTAGAGGGCAATGATGCTGTTTTTGGTGTGGACGAGGTGCTCATCCGTCAGCTCCAGCACTTCCTGCTGGACTTCGGATTCCATCACTTTGTCGAGCACTTCATCGAGTTCTTCGAAGTTCGCAACTGTATAGTTGTTGAGCGTGGCACGAGTCCACTTTTCTTCGTTCAACAGCTCAGAAACCTGAGCGATGAGCTTTTCGGACATCACTATCTCCTACCTAGTTCGTGTATTGCCGGTAGATGCGCTCGTTCACTGCGCGCAGCTTTAGCAGCACCTCATCGACTTTTGCCGGGTCCTCCCGAGTCGCGAGGTAATGATCGATAAGCCAGAAGTACCGGTTTATCAGGCGAGGCTCGACAACTCCTTTTGGCGTTCGCCCGTCTCGGAGTTCTCTTTCCAACGCGTAGATGCTCTGCTTGAGCTTTCCGTACTCAATCGATCGGAGTTCACGCTTGACGTTGAGCACCCCAAGAAGCACACCGTAGACCGGTATCCACTCGAGGAGTTCAGCGCGGTCAAATCCTTGCTCTGAAACGCGATCGGCAAGGGCTCTGATCAGTTGTGACTCCAGCTCCTCTAAATGTACTCGCTGCGGATCGAGGAAAAAAGCCTCCCGAAAGAAGACCTTCGCCGCCTGCATCTCGTTCACCAGTGCATACGCATCGGCCAGTTCGGCGACGATTTCCGCGTCCTCGGACTGGTCGGCAGCCGATGCCTCAAGATATTCGACCGCCCGGTCAAAGGCGCCGAGGCCTTTGTGGCATCGACCAATGCGCATCAACAATCCGGCGTCCGCATCATCGTTGTCCGTCATCATGCTCTCAAATGCCATCAGAGCCGAACCAAAGGCATACTGCCGGATAGCCTGAAGGCACGGTTCGCAACCATGTCCGGACCGACCGGCGAACTCATCGAACACCGGCCACTGGTCCAGAAAGAACTGGCCACGCTCAAAGGCATGACTAATCCCCTCGATCTGTCGCTCACGCTCACGCCAGAAGTTCACGTACTTCATGGCCGTCATCACATCATCGCTTTCAAAATCAACAGAGAGCGCCTGCTCGAGGTGTGCCGATGCCTGCTCGAGATTCTTCTCCCGGACGGCAGCGTGCGCCGCTTCGAGCAGGTGCAGTGCACCTGCGTCGTATGGTGTCTTTTCGTGCATAGACTGAGCGCTTAACTCATTATAGCAAGGGTCGATACTTCGTCAAACCGTGGTTTGCACCCAGCAGGGGCGCTATCGTATAGTAGCGAAGAGATGAGCTCTGTACGAACCGCACCATCGATTCTTTCGGCCGATTTCTCACAGATGGCGGACGCCGTGAAACTCATAGAGCGTGCGGGCGGCGACTGGATACACGTCGACGTCATGGACGGGCAGTTTGTACCCGTAATCACCTTTGGCGACAAAATGGTTGCCGATATCCGCCGGCACAGCAAGCTGCCGCTCGACGTTCACCTGATGGTTGAGACACCGGAATCACAAATCGAGCGCTTCGTCCGAGCCGGTGCCACACACATCACCTTCCACCTTGAGGCGGTCGTGCACGCACATAGGCTCATTCAGGAGATCGTCCGATTGGGCGCAAAGCCCGGCATATCTATCGTCCCAAGCACTCCAGCGGAATCTATCTATGAACTTTTACCGGACCTCTTTCAGGTCCTCGTCATGACGGTGAACCCCGGCTTTGGTGGGCAGAAGCTCGTTCCATCCTGCGTGCGCAAGGTTGAAAAGCTCGCCGCGGAACGCGCGAAACGCGACTTGGGCTTTTTTATTGCCGTTGATGGTGGAGTCAATCGAACGACTGCGTCGGCTCTGGTAGCAGCGGGCACCGATGTGCTGGTGACCGGATCGGCATTCTTTTCAAGCGACGATCCAAGCGCAGAGCTTCTCGCGATCAAGGGAATGGCGGTTGCATGAGTTCACCATTGCAACGTTCCGGTCGAGAATCAGAAGGAGGTGTCTATGCAGAGACGTAACATCCTTCTCGGCGCGTTTGTCCTGATTGCGGCCATCGCAGCGGCTCAATCTCCGCCCGCCGATCTGGTGCGCGCACTGGAGTCATTTCAGGCGGGAGAGTTTGCAGACGCCGTCGAGTCGCTGAACCTCGGCATTCAACAGGATGGGTCGGGACCATGGCTTGGCCACTACCAGTTCTGGCAGGCTCGGACGCTCATGGCTGCAAACCTCTTTGACGAGGCTTCGGATAGCTTTGACGTGTTTCTCGCCGCCTTTGACGACCACCCCTATCGTGAGGAGGCGCACTACCAGCGCGCTCGGCTCTTTTTCCTCACCGAAGAATTCGACGCCGCAATCTCGCAGTTCGGCTCGTTCATGGAGTCGTATCCGGCCAACAGCTTCTACCCAAACGCTCTTTATT
>JANQQY010000521.1 GCA_028284845.1 Spirochaetales bacterium | reverse complement strand
ATGTCCCGAACGAGGAGGCTGTATTGCGGCTGGTAGCAGATGAACCGCGCCAAGTGCAGTGAGTCGGAAATCCAGAGGGCCTCCATCAGGCGCCATGTTTCGTAGTTGCTGCAGGCGATGTAGCGCACCTTGCCTTGTCGCACAAGATCGTCGAGCGCCCGGAGCATCTCGTCGAGCGGAGTCTCTTGATCAACGTGGTGAATGTAGTAGATGTCGACATGGTCCATGTCGAGGCGAGAGAGGCTTCCCTCGATCGCCTGCATGATGTGATAGCGCGACATACCGGAGTCGTTTGGACCCTCGCCCATGGGGTTGTAGAACTTGGTCGCCACCACCGCTTCGCTGCGGCGGTCCTTTAATGCGCGACCAAGGATCGACTCCGATTGCGCATCGGCATACGAGTTCGCTGTGTCAAAAAAGTTAATCCCTGCGTCGAGGGCTTGATCAACCATGGAGATCGCCTCGTCGGGCGATGTCCCGTGACCAAACGTCATCGTGCCAAGGCAGAGCTCAGAGACCTTGAGGCCGGAACGGCCGAGTTGTCTGTATTCCATATACACCCCGGAGCATCGTACCGGGTTCCGAGGTGCGGGAGAAGCTGTTCGCTGGAGGGTACTCTCTAGTAGGCGTTCGCGCCGTATTGACCCTCGACGCTGCAGCTGTAGTAGTCGTCCGCTGCCGGGGTCTTCGCGGCACTCTCATCGGACCCGCCGTAGAGCAGTTCGGTCTGCTGGACGAGCGCGTTGAAACTCTCTGAATCGGTTGTCTGGCCAAAACCAAGCACGTTCGCGCTCACCGTAGGGATGGCAATCGTCAGGAGCAGTGCACCCGCAACAACCGGAATCCACGTCATTCGCTTCATGGGAAGAGTATCATCCGGATATGAAGATGAGTCAATGCTGAGCTAGTTAGTCGGCTATGCCGACCAGTAGCTCGTGGGTGCGAAGCAGCTCAGCCGACCCAGCCCTGCCACTCTGCGGGGCGCTCCTTCCCAAGAACACGCAGATAGACGTCGAACTTCCCAAAGAAGATGAGGACCGCCTCGCGATAGGTGTGGAAGTGTGCCGAAACCGGATAGGTCCACCCACCCCGATCGACCGGGGCGTCGAGATCGGCAACCGGTACGGCGGCGATAGACTCCTTAAGCGCAGCATCGAGCGTCGCGAACCATTCGATCGCGCTGGTGCCCGAACTCACTTCATCGCGGCCTGCCGCTCGCGTCGTCCAGTCGACCTTTCGCGATCCAAAGGCATCGGTGTATGCCTGCTCGGCATCTCCCATCAATCGAATCAGGTCGCCCACCGGCGGGCAGCCGTCCAGTGTGAACGACATATCAGACTCGCCAACGAGTGCCAGCGCCTGATCGCGTACGCTGTGGGTCATGTCGAGGAGCCCACCCATCTGCTCGATTAACTTGTTCATCCCTTCACCTCGCTTATCTCAAACAAATGCCCGTCCGGATCCCGAAAGAAGGCGCGAGTCTCCCACCCGCCCTCCGATGTGACCGGCGGCGTCAAGAACTCAGCCCCACGAGAGCGCAAGTCGTCATAGGCGGCCTGACACTCTCCAACTCGAATCGTGAAGGCGTGTGCAAGATCGTCCGGGTTAGAGGGAGGACTCATGGTGACCGTCGGTTTATCGGCTGTAGGTTCGCCACCGGTAACGACCAGCAGCCACGCGCCCAGAAACTGAAATACGATCGAGGTCCCGCCGTACTCGCCGTACACCTCCGCTCCAAGGATATCTCGATAGAAGTGCCGAGAGGCATCGAGATCGGAGACGACCAGAATGGTTGTGAGGGCACTAGGGTTACCTGCGAAAGCCATGGCTCACTCTATCAGATTCGGCTGTAGGTGAGCACTGCCGCCCCGCGACTCGATTCGTCTATACTCGCCGGATGGCGATACGAGTCCTTCTCTGTGATGTCTTTGGCACGGTTGTGGATTGGCGTGGGTCGATCGTTCGGGCCGGTGAGTCACTCGCCGCACGGACACCGGTCACGACCGATTGGGGCCGGTTCGCAGACAGGTGGCGGGCGGGATACGGCCCGGCGATGAACCGAGTTCGAACTGACGAACTTCCGTGGATGACGATCGACTCGCTGCACCGCATGATTCTCGAAGAGATCGCAGACGAACACGGCCTTGCCGGGCTGACCGAGGCGGAGATGGGATGGCTCAACCGCGTTTGGCACCGACTTGACCCCTGGGGAGACTCAATCGGCGGGATTGAACGCCTCAGATCGCGGTTTGTCGTGGCCTCCCTTTCGAACGGCAACGTGGCGCTCCTCACGAACATGGCAAAGCGCGCCGGTATCCATTGGGATTGCGTGCTCTCAGCCGAGCTCTTTGGAGCCTACAAGCCGGACCCTGAGGTCTACAGGGGCGCGATCCGCCTTCTTGACTGCGCCCCGGACGAGGCGCTGATGGTCGCCGCTCATCCCGGAGATCTTGAGGCGGCCCGACAGGTTGGCCTCAAGACCGCGTTCGTGCCTCGGCCGCTTGAACACGGGGTTGACGGGAAACGCGAGAGCCCTCCGGAAGGCGGTTCGACCTATACGGCGAATGACTTCCACGATCTCGCCGACCAGCTTCTTGGCGACTTGCCCGAGGAATAGCTTCGGTCTACGCTCCTGACATGCTTGGCGATGATCTCCTTCGTGGCGAACTCGTATACCTCGATGCCATGGAACGCGGCGATATCGAGACGATAGGACCGTGGTGGCGCAGCCTCAACCTGGTGCAGTACGTCCGGGCGGACGTGATGATGCCGCAGACGCTGCAGGACGAGTACGACTGGTTTGACAATCAACGGAAGGACTCGGGCAGTTACGGGTTCGTCGTCAAACGGATCGATACCTCAGAGGTGATCGGGGGAACCGGCCTCTTTGGCGTGAACTGGCAGGTGCGGAGCTGCACCTTTGGAATCGCGTTGGGAGATCAGTCGGTCTGGGGCAAAGGATATGGAACCGATGCCACGCGGCTCGCCCTTCGCTTCGCCTTCCTCGAGATGAACATGAATCGAGTTGAACTCCGCGTCTACGACTACAACAATCGCGGCATTCGGGCCTATGAGAAGGCTGGGTTCGTTCAGGAGGGTCGGCTCCGGGAGGCAATCTACCGTGATGGGCGGTACTGGGATGAACTGGTGATGAGCGTGCTCCGTGCAGATTGGATAAAGGAGAACGGCGAGGCGTTTGGGATCGGCCCGAAGAACAGGCTTCCCGACCCCGCGGCAGATGCAAAGGTGAACGTCGTCGTCAAACGCAAACGGAGGACGCCAAAAAAAGGCCGCCCGGGGGATTAGCCCGTGCGGCACTGTTGCACCTGGTTGGGGCCGCATGTCGTGCGGCCACGTTGCGTGCACTGAGCAAGCTCAGTGCCGGAATCGGCAAGCTGACTACTTCTCGTTAAAGATCATGGCCAGCTCAGCCATGCGGTGCGAGAAACCCATCTCGTTGTCGTAGAAGCTGGTTGCCTTGACCAAGGTCTGGCCACCCATGTTCACGACGCGGAGATTGTCGGTGATCATAGACGAGTAGGGTTCGCCAACGCAGTCGCGCGAACACTCGTAATAATCGTTGAACGTGGCGACCTGCTTCATGATTGTTGAATCATTGATCTTCTTCACGTTCTCCGCGATCGATGCCGTAAGCTGCTCGAGGCTCACATCACCTTCGATCACAAAGACGCCTTCGACAACACTACCGGTATCCGTGGGGACGCGGAGTGCGGTGCCGTTTAGCTTGCCGTTGAGGTGCGGAAGCACCTTTCCGACTGCAATCGCTGCGCCGGTTGACGCGGGGATGATGTTGTTGAGCGTTGCGCGGTTCTTGCCGCCGCCAAAGAAGTCGGCGACTCGCTGCGTGCTCGTTGCTGCGTGCGTGGTGCTCATCAGGCCGGCCACGATCTTGTGGCTCATGTCGATGGCCTTGCTGAGCGGCGCAAGACAGTTTGTCGTGCAGCTTGCATTCGACAGGATCTTCTCACCGGCTTCAATCGTGTCATGGTTCACGCCCACAACAACGGTGTGCGTGTCGTCCTTCGCAGGAGCGCTGATGATGACCTTTTTCGCACCTGCCTTGAGGTGCGCGCTCGCCTTCTCCGTGCTCAGGTAGAAGCCCGTACACTCAAAGACGATGTCCACATCGTGTTTGCCCCAGGGAATCTGACTCGCGTCCTTCTCAGCGTAGATCGTGATCTCGTGACGCCCCACCTTGACGACGTTCTCCCCTTTGAGGCTGACCTCAGCCGGGAAGCGTCCGTGGATAGAATCCTTGGGAAGACTCTTCGCGATTTCCTCTGCTGACACAAGGTCGTTTCCAGCAACGATCTCGAACTTGTCGTCGAGCTTGCTAAGGATGACCCGCATGACATTCTTGCCGATTCGGCCCATGCCGTTAAATGCAACTCGTATACTCATGCACTCTCCTTTTCTCTCAGTGGTTTGATGTGTACGAACCGACATCCGCCGGTCCTTCACCAGACCTGTCCCGAACCGAGCTCAAACCTGGCGGGGTATTTCTGTGCCCATATGTACGCGGAAGGAGCGCCTATGTCAAGGTGGCTGTTCGCAACGGGGCCACTGGATTACGATGCTCCGTGAACTGCTACTCACGCCTTGAGCACGCGCTTAATCAGATCTCACCGTTGGATGACGAACACCGCGCCGCCATCAACGACTTGTTCACAGCGCACACTCTGATTGCGGGTGAACACTACGTTCGCGTGGGAGAGAGCGCAGAGGCGATCGCCTTTGTGTGCAGCGGACTCTTCCGCTACTTCTACGTCGATCAGGGCGGCAACGAACACATCAAGACCTTCGCTCGCGAGGACGATTTTGTGACCAGCTACGCGAGCCTCATATCCGGCGAACAGAGCGCCTACACCGTCCAAGCTCTCGAAGAGTCACGCCTCCTTGAGTTGGACCGCGAAACCTATCTCCACGGAGTCGCGAACGACCCGTACTGGGCGGAGATCGCCAGAGTCTACGTGGAGCGGCTCTTCATCGCGAAGGTGGCGCGCGAAGCGTCACTTCTGATGGACGATGCCGCAGAGCGCTATGAGAAGTTCGTCCACAACCATCGGGATCTCCACGACCGTCTGAGGCTCCGGGATATCGCTTCTTTTCTGGGTATGACGGATGTGACGCTGAGCCGGGTGAGAGCCCGCCGATCTTAACCTGTGTTAAGGGCGGAGCCAGCTTCTGCCCGTACACTATGGCCTGGAGGAACGATGAGCAAGCAAGCCGAACGCCAACGGGCATATGCGAACGAACGAGAACACAGATCGGCCGAGCACCGGCGACGGCAGTTGGACCGGCTGCGAGAGGCACTTATCGCCCATCGTGAGCCCCTTCTGGCAGCACTGCAAACAGATCTCAGAAAGCCGGAGGTTGAAGCGTACGCGGCGGAGTTCGGTCCGGTGATGAACG
>JANQQY010000514.1 GCA_028284845.1 Spirochaetales bacterium | reverse complement strand
CCCTTCCAGCCAGTCCCTGATCACCGACAGCGTGGATCCCCGTCGATGGGCACGTGCAATGTCGATGATTGGCATCGGTTCCATCGTGGGCATGGGGTTGGGCACACTCTACGGAGGCTGGGCCAGCGAGCACTTCGGGTGGCGGATCACCCTCGTCACAGTAGGTGTACCCGGCCTAGCCATTGCCCTCCTGTTCTTTCTCACCGTGAAGGAACCCCCTCGGAAACGGATGAGCCATACCGACGGCGATCCCCTGTCGGATAGCAATGTAGGTACCGTTCTAGCGTGGCTGCTCCGCGACCGTAGATTCGTGTTGCTTTGCGCTGGCGTTGCCCTGGTGTCAATGTTCGGAATCGGCAAAGCATTCTGGGAACCGACTTTCCTGCGCCGAGTATACGGGTTGTCTGCAGCAGAGGCGGGAGCAATCTATTTCGTCCTCGGCCCGTTGCCCTCGGCTCTTGGTGCGTACTTGGTGTCGACTCTCGCTGATCGGCTGGCTGCTAGAGATGCACGTTGGTATGCGTGGATAGCGGCACTATCCACTCTGCTCGCCATTCCCGCGGCGCTGCTCTTCTATCTGCTGCCGACCGACATGCTCGCATTCGGAATTCCAGCTGCATTTCTGTTCTCAATCGTCGGTTCATTCATCGGGGCAGGATGGGCACCGGTCATCAGTGCCCTCGCGCAGTCCATATCTCCGGCGAGCTCGCGCACAGTTGCTGCGGCTTGCTGGAGCCTCGTCTCGAACTTTGGTGCCGGAGTCGGCCCGCTGATCGTTGGCGACCTGAATCTCAGGCTGGAGGCGACGTACGGCCTTGAGTCGATCCGCTTCTCGCTAGGGGCGATGTCAGCAGCTCCTCTCCTTTCGTTTCTGTTCTTTGTTCTCTTGGGTAGGGCCATGAGTCACGAAGAAGGCGATCCGACGGCGATCTCCTAGGCACGGTGTCTCGCTGGGCAGTGCCGGGCTGATCAAGACCTCGCGACCGCGTGTTCCGTGCAGTCAGTTGATCTCTCGTCGTCGAGGTGTCGCTCACAATGCGACACGCCCGCGAACGACAAGGCTACCGACCGTCAGAGGCGGTGAGCGAATACGGTTCGTAGGTATAGAGAAGCTCGACAGCGTGCGCCTTGCGAAGTCGAGTCGGATCGATGTATTCGTCTAGCTCGACTGAATCACCAACGGGTCGTAGATCGACTAGCAGGTGAAGAGCGAACGGGAGGTCGAAGAAATTGGGCCACGGAACTTCTTTTGCATTTATCAAGCTCTATGTGGACGACCATGACAGACTCGTCGATTTCTATCGCGATGTTCTCGGAATGAATGTGGTCTCGCACGAAGTCGACGGCGAAGGCGAAAACGAACACGAGGAGTCCCTTCTCTCCTTCGGAAGCGAAGTAGGATCCGGGCCTGGCGGCGATCTGATCATCGTGCAGGAGTACCATCGGCCAACGCCTCCGCCCGGCGAGGTCGCGACTTGTTTTTGGGTCAATGACGCCGACGCAGTTGTCAAAGCTGCAGTTGAGCACGGCGGTGCCATTGATATCGCCATGGAGGAGGTCTCCAGGTTCAACACTCTATGTGGATCCATTAGAGACCCGGAAGGTCGGCGAATCGAGCTCATGCAACCAATGGCATGACGTCGTCGAACACTATTCCAATACGATTGAATTCGTACGGTGGCCATCTCGACCGGCCAATCGAATAGACGAGAGACAATATTGGTTGTTGGGTCCACCAGCTTCTGGCTCAGCAAGACACGTTCGCCATTGCGCCCGCCGGAGACTTCGCTGTTACCAGTGTCCGGCGAGAGAGCCCTGCTCGACGACGAGGTTACGGAGGTGGCGCCCCCGTGGAGACATCGCGTCAAACCCCGAGGGCGACCTGCCTGCGGACGAGTGATCTCGGGTCAGGAAACTCTACGGGGGCCGGGAGCTTCGCCGAGCAGCTGGGATTCCGGTAAGCACCTCTGCGCAGCTGCGCCCCGCGAATCTCGACTGCCGACTGAGATCGTCTCCGAGTTTAGCGACGCTCGTCGCACCTTTGCGCGAGTAGACAACCTGATTGCCTACCTACAGGGGAGCTGAGCATGATTCGAACTGTCGCTTTCATCCAGAGGCGCTCGGACAAGAGTCGCGCTGACTTTCGGGATTACTACGAGAACAATCATGCCCCATTTGCATCGAAATTCATCAGGGGCCTGCAACTGTACGTGCGCAACCACGTTCTCGAAGAGCGTAGCGACCCATCTCTTGACGATCTTGGTGTCGCTTTCGATGTGATGATGGAAAGTGAGTTTCGCTCCCGCGACGACCTTGAAGCAATCCAGAGAATCGTAGACTCTGACCCCGAGCAGGCAATCGCGAATGACGAGAGAGAGTTTATGAACCGCGAGAGTATTGCCTATTTCGTCTCCCAATCTCCGGAGCTGTTCGGTACTCGTCCGCAACCGGGATCTCAACCAAAATCGATCGCAGCAATGCGCAGAAACGAAAGAGTGTCGCACCACGAGCAGGATGCGAAAGCGAGAGACGTCGGCATCGCACTTGTGTCCGAGGGCTTGGCCACAGCGGCAGTGCTCGATGTGCGGGGCGACACGGACCGAAATCAGATGAGCGTGACAGATGTGCTACTGCACACATGGTGGCGCGATTGCGCGGCAGCAGAGGTGGCTTTCGATATGCTTGAGGAGAGGCTTCGTATTGCCGCGCCACTACAGTGCTTCTGGGTCGCCGAGTGTGGAAGTCTCAATTTCAACTATGAGACGGAGTATCCAGCCCCATCTGCGTGATCAACGCGTTGGGATTGATCCTGCGAGCCGATCGGGGGCTCTAGGTCCCCGAGGTTGGCTCCTGCCTCCGGCAGAGAATTGGCTTGTGCCAGATGATGAGGCTGCCGACATCAACGACAACCTTGATCGCCAGGCGAGTCCTCTTCCTCTGGCGCTTCTGGGGTCTTGAGACCCATCGAGGCAATTGCGATCCCGCACACCCGAAGACCGGTTGTTCAATAGATTGGGCACCTCCGTATGATGCAACCCGCGCCTTGAAGCGCGATGGCTTCGCGAGCCTGACAGCCGACTGATTTGGCATTTGCCCATACAATAATGTGAGAGTTTGAACTGAGTGGGAGGGCGCCTACCACGCTCGGCTCCTCCCGATCGTATCCCGGGCGCTTATGACGCGGCTTCCATTCACGAGTTCGATCCGGTACTTCCCGCTGAGGCTTTCCGCAATGTAGCTCCAGCCCGACTTGCCAGAGTCGAGTTCGACGTATCGCTTCTCGGCCCAGATCACAATCCGGAAGCTCGGGAACTCCAATCGATTGATTCAGGCGATCAGCGGGGGAGGCCCATCGAATCGAGCGAGAGGCTGGGCCCGCTAGCCGCGTGTTCCGTTGGAGCCTGCCTCGTCATCTCGATTCGCGAGCCCTCGCTCATGACGACTTCAACGTTCTTCAACACTCGGACCTTGCTTTCGGGAGTTGTCCGTCGCAGGCAATGTTCATTGCGCATGGCTCCTCGAGAATAGAACGTAGTTGACCCAGAGCATCGGCCCATTGACTGCGGCTTCAGACGGCTCAGCAGCTGCAGCCGATGCAAGGAGCAGGCACGAACCACCTTCGCACCGGGGCCTTTCCAGCATTCACCTTCGAACTACACATAATAAAGTCGATCAGGTGACTTTCACTCTCGTGCCACGTTGGTCCGGGACTCGAAGAAGCTGGCGCGTGATCTGAATTAACATCTGACGGAACTCTTCGAGGTGATCAGGGTCGAGCAAATCAAGCGAGAGGGAGCGCTTGACTTGGGGCTGCACACTGACTCGAAACATAGAGATGCCCGCGATGGTGACCGCGAAGTCCATTGCGTCAATGGATCTAAAGTGACCCTGCTCGATACCTCCACGAATCACCTCTTCTAGAGTGGCCATCATTGCCAATCCACGCTGGGCGGTTTCGGGGCGATGCGGTGGAGAGTCGTCCATCATGTATCGCAGGAGAATTCGTGCGGCTTGGGGGCGCTCGACCATGAAGTCGATCCACATAGACGCGATTGCTTCCATTCGCGCGAGAGGGTTCTCTATGGCTCGGCTGGCGCCGATCCGCTCGAGAAGATCGGTCGTGATTTGGGAGAAGACGGCGTCGTAGAGATCTGCCTTATCCCGGAAGTAGTAAGTGAGAGAGGGGCGCTGCATGCCCATCTGATCAGCCACATCCCCAAGCCGTACGCTCGCGAACCCTCTCTCTCCGAATAGGGCCTCGGCGACTTGAAGGATCTCTGCCCTGCGTCTATTCCAACGCCTGGTGCGATCAGGATTGTCCGCCAACATTCTCCGTCCCTCGTCCCCACCCGTAGCGGTTTCAAATTCGTGGGGCAACCGCAGTGCGGCTCGCGATACCCGGGAGACGCACCATCTACGCGGCAGGCTCAACCGCAGGCAATTGAAGTTGCCCAGCGCCTGTGGGCGCAGGATTCGTTCTCAGCTTGGCGAGGATCAAGATCCCGCTATTCCGCCTTCGCAGCTTCGCGTTTAGCACGAAGCATCCACTCACGAGTCCCATCGATGGCTGGAGTGGTCTGAAGTTCATACCCGACAGGCGTTGGCATACCAAGCGCCGACTGGCAGCGCTTACGCGCTGTAGAAGATTTCGAGGGACTCGAAGATCGCATTTCCGCGTTCGACGCGTGTCTATCGACGCTGACGGTCGAGCAGCTCGACCTGCATGCAGCTCCAGAACGACTCGATCACCGCGTTGTCGCAGCAGTCTCCGACGGTGCCGATCGAGGGCAGCAGGCCGGAGTCCACGGCCCACTGCGTAGTCGCCCACGACGCGAACTGCGTCTTCTGGTCGCTATGGATCACGGTTTCGCCATCCAGGAGCTTTCTCTGCTCGATACCCATGCCCGATGCGCGAGTCACGAGAGCGGCCGTGACGTGACCATCGATCGACCGACCGGCGACTCGTCGATTGAACGCGTCCAGGACGACAGCACAGTACAGCTCCCCCTCCCGGGTCGGATGCTCAGTGATGTCGGTGACCCTGAGGTGATTGGGCCCGTTCCACTCGAAATGCCCCTGGACGAGACCTTCGGTCGTGGGGAGGTTGGGCAGTCGCCGGTATCGGGGACGTCCTGAGATCCCCTGCAGGCTCGCCCGCTGCCCGAGTGTCTCCACGGCATGCAACCCGACCGAGATTCCTCGACCGAGTGTCAGCTCAGCATGCACACTGCGGGAGTCGCAGGTGCCTCGAGATTCCGTGGGGACACGCTTGATCGGCTCGGTGAGCCAGATGTGGCGAAGCGCCCGCGGCAATGGCGGCTGGCGGCACCATTCGGAGTAGTTCGAGACGGAACTCTCCCAGGCCCCGTGGACGGCTGCAGGCCGGATCTTGAGTCGAGTTCGGACCAGAGGCTGCTCGGCGCCGCGGCACCGGCGCCGAGGTCCATCCGCGAACGTGCTATTGCGCTCGCGATCTAGGCTCGGCCGGGTGGCGGGAGTCGTGTATGACCCCGTCGCAGCCTCCCCGTCGGGATGTGACGTAGTCCCCGTGCTCGAGCGTCGAGCTCCAACGGAGCTTGGCCGCGCTGCCCCCAGCGGGAATCGCCGGATGGAGGGGATGGAAGCCCGTCGGATTCCAGGGG
>JANQQY010000463.1 GCA_028284845.1 Spirochaetales bacterium | reverse complement strand
ATCCACTCGTAGAGGCGATCTCGCATCTCCGCTTCAAGCGTTTCCTCGCTACGCTGCACGTTCGCCGCGTCTCGCGCGTTCCCATCCAGGGCGCCTGCCACCTCTGCATCGCTGATTGACGGGCGAGGCGACGCGAGGT
The DNA here is from genome assembly GCA_028284845.1 of Spirochaetales bacterium. Classification (GTDB taxonomy): domain Bacteria; phylum Spirochaetota; class Spirochaetia; order DSM-27196; family SLST01; genus SLST01. The sequence goes on along the minus strand of JANQQY010000463.1, from coordinate 8,161 downwards.
TTCTGAGCTCCATCGGATCGGAGCCAACGTCGATCAGAAGACGTCGATCGGCCGGATCGTGCCACTCGGCGTACAACGCCTCAGCGGTCCGTACGGCGCGCCACTCCGCACCAGGATACGAGCGGGTCGGCCAACCTGGCCCCAGCATCTGAAGGTAGACCGACTCCGGTCCACTCTCGCGACCGGTGAGCGCACCTGAGACGTCACGTCCGTCACAGCTCGGTACCGCAACACCGGCGAGAGATACGAGCGTCGGCATAAAATCGGCCGACCCGATCATCGCACTGCTCCGGCTCATCGCAGGGATTCCAGGGCCGCGGACCAGGAGCGGTATGCGGCACCCCTCAGAGTACGGAACGCCCTTGGAGAGCCGAAGCTCCGGTTGGACCCATGTGTCGGCGGGGGTCAGGTAGCCGTGTGCACCGATGGTGTCACCGTGGTCGGAGGTGAACACCACGATGGCGTTCTCAGAGAGACCGAGCTCGTCGAGCCCATCCAGGAGGGTTCCCATCGACTCGTCGAGCGAACTCACCATGCCGTAGTAGTCGGCAAGATTCTCCCGCGCATAGGACTTAAGCGCGTCCGGTACATTCTCCGACACGCGGAGCGAGAGTGGATCGTAGACGTTATGCTCTTGCGGATAATCACCGTAACGGCGCGCCTTGGTAAGCCCGTTCCAGTGCGGAGGGCCCCAGCCCAAGAAAAGGCAAACCGGCTGTGATGCCGAGTGTTCGCGAAGATAGTCGAGCGCGAGCGCAGTCTCGCCCCGCGGCGCGTATTCGACCATCCGGTGCGGGCCCGCTTCGTTATGCCAGTAGGATACATCGTAGTAGTTGTGTGTGCAGTTGTAGCCGATGAGGTCGTCGAACCCGTAGCGCTTGTGTTCCGGATAGGGTCCGTAGCCCAGATGCCACTTGCCAATATAGGCGGTCCGGTATCCTTCCCTGCTCAGGTGGTGCGCAATGGTGCGCTGATCGTCCTTGAGTCGGTACTCATTGCAGATGACTCCCGTGTGGTGGGCGAAGTTGCCGGTCAGGAGCTGACCACGAAAGGGGCCGCAGATCGGCGCGCTGGCGAACGCATTGTCGCAGGCCACTCCTGCGCGAGCGAGCCGATCGATGTTTGGAGTCTGAACCTCACTATTCCCATTGCAACCGAGCGAGTCGTAGCGCAGCTGATCGGCAAAGACAAAGACGATGTTTGGTCGATCCATCCTACTTCATGCCGGTGATCTTCACGCCCTGGATGATATACCTCTGGAAGGCGAGAAGAAGGATGAGCGGTGGGATGGCTGCGATCGTAGATCCGGCCATGATAACTCCCCAGTTGTTCCCGTAGTCGGTCCTGAAGTATGAGAGCGTCTGCATCACCGTCCGTAACCGCTCACTCACGATCGTCATCACCGCCCAGATGTAGGCGTTCCAGTAGCCCATGAATCGTTGTATCCCAATGATCACAAAGATCGAAAGTGAGTTCGGGAGGAAGATCCGTACAAAAATCCCAAACTGAGTGCATCCGTCAATGACGGCTGCCTCCTCAAGTGATCGTGGGAAGAAGAGGTAGAACTGTCGGAAGAAAAAGACGTTTGCGCCGGCGGCCAATGCAGGCACAATAAGCACGGAAAGCGTGTTCACCATCCCAAGGCTGAAGACCACGATGTATGAGGTCACAAAGATCGACATAAAGGGGATGAACATCGTAACGATCACATAGGTGAAAAAGAACTTCTTGAACCGAAAGTTGATCCGCGCAAAGGCGTACGCAGCCATTGAGTTGATCGCGATTCCGCCAATGCTGAAGGCAGAGGCCCCCAGGAAGGTCATCAGCAGCGACCTCAGATAGGTGCCGTCCTCAAAGAGTTGGGAGTAGTTCTGCGGCTCCCACTCCTGAGGGAAGAACCTGAACGGAAACGCCCCAATCTCGGCCTCCGGTTTGAAGCTGGAGATGGCCATGTAGAACAGCGGAAAGAGCGTGACGAGCAGGATGAGTATTCCAACGAGGCCGAGAGTCCGCTGTGCAGGAGGTCGTATCGTCATGCGCTAGTCCTCGAGTCTCTCGGATCGGATCACACGAAAGAGAAGAGCCGATATCGTTGCGATGACGACAAACAGCAGAAGCGACGCGGACATCGTGTAACCGAGCGTTGGATCGTCGCGGAAGTGATTGAAGATCAGGAGGTTTGGCGTCGTCGTGGAGTTGAGCGGCCCTCCCTGTGTGGTGAGATGTTGAATCTGAAACTGTTGCATGGAGGCGGTGGTAGAGGTCACGAGCACAAAAAGGAAGACGTTTTTCATCATTGGGATCGTGATTCGGAGCGTTCGTTGCATGAAATTCGCTCCGTCAATGATCGCGGCCTCGTAGTAGGCCTCAGGGATGTCGTTGACTCCCGCGAGCATGATCAGCGTCTCAAAGCCAAATCCAAGCCAGACTCCGATCAGTGCCTGTGAAGGCAACGCCAGACTGACCTCGGCCAACCAGGCCTGACGCTCTCCACCAAAGGCCTGCATGACGGCGTTGAAAAGCCCCGCCTGGTAGTCAAGCAGGTACATAAACACCCATGAGGCAACAACGATCGAGGTGACATGCGGTGCATAGACCGCGGTCTTCACGATCGAACCGAACCCACGCGTCAGGTGCTTGAGCACCAATGCCAAAGTGAAGGCGATGATAAACCTGGTGGGAACAACGAGCGCTATCCAGCGAACACCAACCACGAGCGAGTTATAGAAACGAGGGTCATTGAGGACCCGTCGGTAGTTTTCGAGTCTGACAAAAGTAGGTTCACGATAGAAGCTCCAGTTGAAGAAGCTCCAGCGGACCGCGTTGAAGAGAGGGAAGATTACGAAGATCGTGAGAAGAATGACACAGGGAGCGATCATCACAAACGCTGTGACGTTGTCTCGGTTTACTTTGCGGTCGATCCACCTGACGCGCAGTCGCTCGCCAAGCCCTTCCTGAATCGTTGCCATTGCGGCTCCTTACAAGGGCGCCATCGCTCTCGCGATGGCGCCAACTGTATCCCCAGTCCTACTGCTGCTGAGGATTCTGTCCAGCGATACCCTCGTTCGCGATGATATCGTTGATTTCCTGGTGTGCAATCCGGAACGACTCCTCGATGTCCGCGTCCTGGAGGAAGACACGCTCCATCGCATTCCCGAACGCGATGTTGATCCCGAAAGGGTACGCCGTTTCCGCGACCGCATACGGCACGATGCGCTCGGCAACGATTGCCATAAACGGATCGTTCTGAGCCTCCGGCATCTGGATCAATGCATCGTCCACCGAACGGCGGGCGGAGTACTTGCTGAATCCGGCTCGAACGAAGAAGTCGGCCATAATATCGGGATCGCCGCCGAGCAGATACTGGATGTAGTCGGCCGCTTCTTGAGGCGTGTCGGAGAGTCCGTCGATGCCAAGCGTCCAACCGCCAAGCGACGCCGTCGCCTGCTCGAAGTTGCCATCAAGCGTTGGTGCGTTCGAAACGCCGACGCTGTCCAACAGCTCCGGGAAGTCTCGCTTGAGGGCGCCAATTCCCCACGACCCTACAAAGGCCATCGCGGCACGTCGCTGAGCAAAGGGGGCGATGTTGACGTATGCATCAAGAGCCTGTCGGGGTACCGATTCGTTCGCGTAGAGCTCCCGCCAGACTTCGGCAAGCTGTACATAGCCGGAATCGACACGTCCGTTGTCGTCAACGACGAGCGAGCGCGACCAACTGTCGTCAATCAGCCGGTGTCCAGTGGCGCCGTATCGCTGGCCCCACATCGTCCAGCCAAGCTCGACTGCGTTGAAGGGAATCAGGAGGCCAAACCGCTCGTCGGTGGTGAGTCGATCTGCATAGTCGATCATCTCGGCCCAGGTCTCGGGAGGAGAGTCAGGATCGAGCCCAACCTCTTCGAACATGTCCTTGTGGTAGTAGAGCACCATGCTCGGCTCTACCAGTTCCGGGAAGGTCCAGACCTTGCCGTCGAGCGTGACCATGTCCAGGACGTTGGGATAGATATCCGCAAGCACTCCCTCAGGAATGTAGTCGCTGATCGGAAGCAGCTCACCGAGTTGCGCGATTCGGATGACCTGATTGTACGAATAGTGGACTACGTCCGGCGTCTCACCAACGGCCTGCGCACCGGTCATCTTCTCGTCCCATGCGCTGCCGGGAACGTACTCAATCTCAACGGTAACGCCAGGCGTCTGCTGGTTGTACTGCTCGGTCCAGAGATCTCGCCACTCGCTCTGGAACTCTTCGAACTCTCGGGCCCAATACTGAACCACGATGTCGTCGCCCGTGGCTGCTTCTTCCTCACCACCAGCGAAGAGAAGCGCACCGGGAAGTGCGAGAACAAGGAGCAGCGCGAGGGCTGCGATTCTTGCCATTTTCATTTTGTCCTCCTTTGGAGTTTCTGATGCACAACGTGCATGGTTAACCAAAAATGTCCCTGAGCCGATCGGGATCGAGTGGGAGTACGTCCGGAAGCGGCATCCGCTCCGACGCGCTTCGGATTGGACTGACCGGCCGGTGTGGCTCGCTCTGATACCAGTAGGCTGTTGACGCGAGATCGTCGGAGCGGTGGTTGTTGTGTCCGTGTTCGATCGTGACCCGAATGCTCTTCCGGAATATCACGGGATCAAGGATGTGATACCGATAGGTCGAGATCTTGCCTGACCAGTTCGGACCGCCGCCCATGATGATCCCGTGGTAAGGCGTCTGTATCTCCTGCTGTGGGCACCAGGCCGTGTTGAAGTAGTCTTCTGTCCCGGTGCCGTGGAGCGACGGCGGCCAGGGTTCACCGTCAATGAAGATCATGTCGTCGCCCTCGCCATACCAGTTCCACTCGCGAGTCATCCGAAGATTGTGAATGTTGAAGTTGCATCCAACATAGTGACCGGAGCCGACGGCATCGAGGATGGAGTAGTTGTCTGCGCCAGTGGTGTTCTTGCCGCCGAACTCGAAGTCCGCGTTGTTCATTGGTCGTGCAGACTCATCGGCTCCAGCCGGCCTGTCGCGGTTCCAAAGCGCATGGAAGCGAAGTACCTCTGGTGCGATCGGCTTCTCACAGTAGTCGATGTAGAAGTAGAACTTGATCGCATCCTCAGCGTCGCTGTGGAGTACAAACCGCGCCGAGTCGCCAAACGGCATTGGAAAGAAACAGTTGAGTGCGCTCCCGTTCTCCGGACTCATCGCAAGCATTGCCGAAGAGTGATTCCGAGTAATGCCGTGTCCCATGCCAAAGAAGTCCCCGAGTGGTGCCTGAACGCTCGGCGTCTCCTCGCCGTCCCAGTAGGCGGTCAGTACGAGCTTCCGCATGAGGAACGCCTCGCTCTCGCCGCGAACCGGTGCGGTTGTCATCCAGATATGCCGGATCTCGCCGGATCCCTCGATCGCTGCGAGCGTGACATCTTCTCCCGGCTCAACCGTGAAGTAGTCCTTGTTCCCTCCGCTTCGGTCGTAGCTCGAGATGCGCTTTGAAGTTCCAATCTGAAGCTCGGTCAGGTTCACCGGTGCGATCACAATCGCTCCTCCTTTCGTAACCGGTTACGATTATTGATCAAAATGGTCTTTACGTCAATCTTTTTGTATGGAAAGCACGTAGTGCGTACGGTACCGGTAACGTTCGTTGTCTGAATCTGACCCGCGTCAGTCCGGTGTGAGGCTTATCGCGGCGATGGTCGATGCTCCCTCTACGAGGGTTCCGTGGAGAACGACGCGCTGGCGAATAGAACTTGGTTGCTCGAGCTGCTGAAAGAGAATCCGAAGGGCCTCACTCGCAACGTCGCGGATGGGTACACGGTAGGTGGTCAGCCGTGGCGTGATGTACTGGAGCTCGCGAATATCGTCGAATCCGGTGACGCTGACGTCCTGGGGCACACGAAGCCCGATGTCCCTGAGGGCCTGGACAAGCCAGATCGCGATCCGATCGTGGAAGCAGACGATCGCACTGGGCGGATCCGGAGACTCGAAGAGACGCGAGAGGAAGGCCGGCTCGGTCTTGGTGTAGAGCTCCGGCCGAAACTCGAGAATCGACCCGTGATCGACGGGCACGTGGTTGCGTTCAAGCGTCTCGTAAAATGCACGCAAGCGTTCACGGTTGATGAAGTCGTTGTAGCTACCTGAATAGTGGACGTAACCGTCTATGTAGGCGATCTGCTGATGTCCGGCATCGATCAGGTGCTGCACAACGGTCTCCATGCCGCCCCGTTCGTTTACGAGCACTGCACTCGCCTCCTGCAACGGCAGATCGTTGAGGAGGAGAACAACCGGCTTCTCCGCAGCAATCGCGCGCTCGATCGCGTCGTAGTTCTGACTGACCGGGAAGACGATCAGCCCGTCCACGTCTCGATCGATAAACGACTGAACCACCGCACGCTCGCGGTCGGGGACATCGTTACTGAATGCGAGATTCATGACGTACCGCTTCTCCCAGCACATCTTCTCTATCTCCGAACAGATCATCGCGAAGAACTCGTTCTCCACGTCAGGAAGCAGCACGCCAATTGTCTCAGTCCGCCCGGTCGCGAGAGAACGTGCGTGATAGTTCGGAGAGAACCCCTCCTCTTCGATGATCGCGAGAATGCGTTCCTTAGTTCCGCTGTTGATGCCGGGTTTGTTGTGGATCGCTCGATTGACTGTGCCCTTGCTCACCCCAGCGAGTCGAGCGATGTCGTCTATCGTTGGCTTGCCGGAGTCGTTCAATCGCGACGCTCCAGTTCGGTTCTCATCAGGAAGACATTGTACGGCCCCCAGAGGGACATGTTGAAGTAGATAATCCGACCAGATTCCTCAAAGTAGGCAGGATGCATGTAGGCGCCGTAGAGCCCGGGCCTCTGCGCTGCATCTACGAGCTCGACTGGTCGAGACCAGGGACCCCAGAGATCACGCGCTTCCCGAATCTCGAGCTGATTCTCCTCATCGTTGAGATAGGTCATGATCCAGCGCTCGAGATACTCATTCCAGACAACGGAGAGCTCCCCAACGGGCGCGTCGACGATCGTTGCCGCATCACTCATCTCCGGGCTCCACCGGGCACTCCCTCCCCTCGTGCCACTGAAGTACTCGTACGCCTCAAAACGCTCGATCTCTGTAGCGAGGACGCGCATCAGGGTCGCAGGACCAAACCGTCCGCTCGGGATCGACCAGAAGTAGAGGTAGTCGTCCACCCGCTCGATCGAAACCTGGACGAAGTTGCTGTCGCCCGGCCACTGCAGCTCTTCGATCACCTCGAAGTTCTGGCCGTCGTCAGTCGATTTCGCGACTCCCGCGTAGTTGGCAATCCAATTCCCCGCCTCGCCCCACTGCGCCACGGACATGAAGTAGAGATAGATCGTTCCATCAACCGAGACACCGTGGGTCGGGATCTTCGTGATCTCGACGCGGCTGTGCGGCGAGTGGATGACCTGCTTCGCCGACCCCGAAGGGGTTGCGATCGCACCGTCAAAGAGAATGCCATCGGAAGCATCGAAATCAGTCGAGAAGAGGAGCGCGTTCGAACGCCATGCGCCTCCCCCCGCGCCGATCTGCCCGGGCGAGCGAGAACCGAATGTGTCGCCAAAGACAAAGTAGATCGAGCCCTCGTGCTCGAACATGCTGCCGAGATCCGTGCCGGCGATGTTGTACTGCGCAGTCTCGTTCATGGAGTCGTGCCCCGTGAGCCTGGCGATGAGTTCGGGGGTGGAGACCGAGCGGAGCGCCAGGTCCGAATCGCTCGCGACCGGTGTGCTCGTCGTGCACGAGCTCGCAAACGCAACAAGAGAGACGGCGATCGCGATGATCGCGATACGTGATTGCTTCATGAGTGCCCCCTAAAGGTGAACCATAACTGGTTGTCTTGAATGGAGTTGAATCGGTTTCGATTCAGATTTCGATATCTCGATCTCTACAGTGACCGGAGCCGATGACACGTTGCAGAGAACACAGGCACGCTCACCGGATCTCGACTGCCAGGCGGACGACACGACGGTGGCAACCTCAAGCGTGCCGCGATCCTCATACTCGCGCCATGGTGCAGGGCAGTTGTAGCCGTACCAATCGTACGCTTCTTTAGCCGGACCATTGACGACGCTGACTTCCGGAGGCCGAAGCATCCGACCGTAGGCGAGGAACTCTCTGCCCTCATTCAGACGTAGCTTCGCCCATCGACCGATGTATCTCGCCCGGTCCGCATCG
>JANQQY010000440.1 GCA_028284845.1 Spirochaetales bacterium | reverse complement strand
GAACGGCGGTGCGGAGCGACTCGTCCCGCTTGACGACATAGCGAGCGAGGTCGCCCGGCTTGCCGGAGAGATGTCAGCATGAGAATCGACGTCGGAATTGGTGAGTTTAAACACTCGAAAGGCGAGAGCGACGAGATCAAGACCTACGGCCTTGGCAGTTGCGTCGCGTTGATCGCATACAGTAGACATCACCGAGCCGCAGGTATGATCCACATTGCACTTCCGGAGTCTGAGATCAACCCGGGGAAGGCGTCCGACCTCCCCGGCTACTTCGCGGATACCGGCGTACCCCTCATGCTCGAGTGGGTGGACCGCGTGAGCGGGAAGAACCGCCGAGCGTTCACCTTCCGGATGTATGGCGGCGCAAGCATCCTTGACGACCAGAGACGATTCGACATTGGCCGAAGGAACGCCCTCGCCATCAAGCGTCTTCTTTGGAAGTACGGTTGCGGCGTCATCAAGGAAGAGGTGGGCGGGACCTCGTCAAGGACGGTTACCGTCGCGGTCGCTACCGGCGACATTCATGTGAATACGGTCGAGACACGTGGAATAGGGAGACGATAGATGGGAGTATTCGACAAGGCCCGTACCATTTTGCTGGTTGACGACTCATCGACCTCGCGAATGATCACACAGCGCTGTTTGGAGATGGCCCTCGCTCCCGGGATTGAGTTCCTGGAGGCGCCGGACGGAGCGGAGGCCCTCACCATTCTGGCGGAGCACCGCGTTGACCTCATCGTGACCGACATCAACATGCCCAAGATGGATGGGGTCACCTTCGCCTGGAAGGTCCGGTTGCAACCCGAAACATCGGACCTGCCTGTCATTGTCCTCTCATCAATGCGAAACGAACGCCTGCGATCGGCGCTTCAAGGCCTTGGGGTGAAGCTGTTTATCCAGAAGCCAATCTCGCCGGCCAAGATCATGGACCTTTTGGAGGTGCCTGCATGAGCAGTGACGCGATGATCGCCAATGACGCGCTTACCACAGCTGTCACGGAGACGTTTGGCGAGATGGCCTTTATCGACGCAGTACCAACGGACACAGCGCCGGTGACAAACCGGACACAGCTCTTTCTTATTGAGATCCGGGGGACGTCAACTGAAACGGTTATTCTCGATCTCCCGGCCGCGCTCAAGCGCGAGATCGTTGAGAACATCCATGCGCAGGCGTGGGAGGAGCTCAGCTCAAGTGTCATTGATGACTGTCTGCTCGAGTTTCTAAACGTCCTCGCAGGAGCGTACGGCCGAGCTCGATGGGGCGAAGAGGCACGATACAAACTCTCGTTCCCGGAAGTGTGTGTCACCGTTAGAGAAGCTGACCCTGGCGAATCATACACCGTCGGCTACTTCGAAACGGGTGATTCAGTCTTCGCCGTTCACCTGCTCAGCCGGTCTTAATAAGGGTCCGCCGCCCCACCGCTACGACCACATTCGGTCGTGCGGGAACTCATTGTCCCATTCGCTCGTCTCTGCCCAGAGCTCGGGATAGTCGGGATGCAGGTGCCTGGCGAGGACCTCGTCATTGAGCGATTCAATTCCCAAACCGGGAGCATCAGGAACCGCGATGAACCCCTCCTCCACGATCGGATCTGGAAGGCCGGTAACCATCGTGCTCCACCAATCGCTCTCAACACTATGATACTCGAGCGCCGTGAAGTTCTCGGTGGCGGCACAAGTGTGTGCGGCGGCGAGGCAGGCTATCGGACTCTCAGCCATATGGACGCTCATCGCGACACCGTACTCCTGCGCCATGTCGCCAACCTTCTTCATTTCGAGGATGCCTCCGGCGCTCAGGATGTCAGGATGAATCATCGAGAGCCCACCACGTTCAAGCAGCGGCACGAAGTTCTCCTTAAGATAGATGTCCTCGCCGGTGCAGATGGGGGCCGTCGTTGAGGCGGAAAGAGTGGCATACTGCTCGGTCAGTTGCCACGGGAGCATATCCTCAAGCCAGGCAGGATTGTACTTCTCGAGTCGTTTCGCGAGCTTGATGCAATCCTGGAGCGGTATGTGGCCAAAGTGATCCATCGCAAGCGGGATCTCGTAGCCGATCTCTTCGCGGACATCCGAAACGTACTCTTCCAACAAATCGAGCCCCTTCTCCGTGATGTGAATCCCCGTAAACGGGTGGGCGATATTGTAGAGATCGTACTTCCGGTTTCGTTGAAGCTTCCTCGTGAGCACGTCATCCGAAGAATCGTCATCGTTCTGCGGCTGCCCCGACCATAGACCCCTCATGGCATCAAGAAACCCGAGTGGAGCGCTCAGGGCGCCAGGTTTGTCCAGGAGATACCCAATTCCCACGTCCATCTTCAGGAAGGTGTAGCCGAGCTCCATCCGGCCGCGAAGGGCCTGTCCCATCGCCGTACCGGTATGCTTGCCATGCACATCGGTGTCGCAGTACATCCGGATGGTATCGCGGAACTTCCCACCGAGCATCTGATAGACCGGAACTCCGTATGCCTTCCCGGCAAGATCCCAGAGTGCAAGCTCGATCCCACAGACGCCACCACCCTGGCGAGCGTGGCTCCCGAATTGTTTGATTCGTCGGAAAATCTTGTCGACGTTGCAGGGATTTTCACCAAGGATTCGATCCTTGAGCATCAAGGCGTAGGTGCGGCTCGCGCCGTCCCGCACTTCGCCGTAGCCCTCAATGCCTTGGTTGGTCGTGATCTTAAGAAGGGTGCAATGCATCGGGGCGCCAACAACATCGGTGAATCTCATGTCGGTGATGCGGAGATCGCTGGGCGAGCCGTAGGTGTTCACGCTACGCATGATTGTCTCTGCTCGTGGGTCTCGTCGTTCTGCTGCCATGGTCCCTCTCTGGTTTGCTCGTTTTAGGAATTGATTGTGCTAGAGAAGTGTCTCTTCGTCTGCCTGCGCGCGGTCGGTATCCGACTCCTCGTCCCAGGAAAGATGCTCAAATTCCGGCGGAGTGTTAGTCCTTCGCCACTCGGCGAAGTCGGCCTCAATCGGAGCGGTCCACTTCGTGTCCATCTGCGCGGAGGTATAAGTCTTCTCGCGAAGTCGTTGAAGGCCAAACAGCTCCCTCAATCGTGTTCGCTCCGAGTGCACAACGATCTCTTCCGCGTGCTGCGGCGGCACAAAAAAGACGCCGCTCGGTGTACCAAGGACGACATCGCCGGGCATGCAGATCGCCTCACCAATTCTCGCGGGCACGTTCATACCTATCATCGTCACGTCGCGAATCGGAGTGGGATCGCAGTCGACAAAAAACGTCTGAAGGTTCTCAATCTCCTGAATCTGCTGAAAGTCTCGGATCCCGCCGTAGATCACCTGGCCGCGGCCGGTTCGGGTGGCAATCGCCGTGGAGAGGTTTCCTCCCGAGAAGGTTCCGAGTCGGACTTTTCCAAAGAGATCGACAACAAGGACATCGTCTTTCACGAGTGTCTCGATTACCCACGAGTTCATTGCGCCGATCCGACCTTCGTTCTCGTGACCGTGATTCATAAGCGTGGTGTGGAGATCGTGGCGTTCGGGGACGAACACAGCCGTTACAGCTCGTCCGACGAGAACTTTATCGCCGTGTGTCGTCTTCCAACCGCCCTGAAACTGGTACTGGTACCCCTTCCCCCAGACAACGCCCCAGGCTTCCTCGGTTGTGCACTGCTCCATCCGCGCGAGGATATCGTCAGGCACGCGTGGGCGGCCGTCGTCAAATCTCTCGCCGGTCCACTCCGGGGTGAGCTGGACGATATCGTCTTTGTTGCCAAATCTCATCGATTCTCCTTGAGCGGCCGCCCCGTCTGACTATCGACCAAAAAAGGCCGGCCGGCTCTGCCGGTCGGCCTGACTTGCAAACCGCAGCTGATCCGGCGTCAAGGACCGGACCGCTGAGGCCCCGTCGAAACGGGGCACAAATGACTACTGACTTGCGAGGAAGGCACGTACCTGGCGGGTCAGTTCTTCTTCGACCTCGTCGACTCCGACTTCCTGGAGCGCCGCGAGATACTCCTCACGAATCTCAGACGTATCAACGAGTCCTCGCACTGCGAGTTCGTTAAATCGGTCTTTCACGTTCTCGATCGCCGCAAGCTGGGTCCGAATCGAAGACTGATCGGCGGTAAATCCGACGACCGGTGAGATGCGAGCCGTTTCGTTGAACTCGGCGTACTTGACCCACTTGTCCGGGTCTTCGTTCGCATAGAGGTAGGTATTGAACTGATTCTGAAGCGCCCACTGCATATTCGGTGCGTAGCCGCTGCCGTCGATCGCCTCAATCACGCCCGCCGTCTCGTCAACGAAATTGAAGTGAGTTCCCTCGATTCCGTAGTTCAGCAGATTGTTGAAGACGCGGTCGTTGTTCATGAGCTCAAGCACTTTGATTGATTCAACGCTCTTTGTGCTCGTGCGGCTGATCGCCATCATAGCGCCAAGCAGTATCTCGGTGGTGACAAGCGGCTGCTCAATGGGTCCGGTGCCTACGATCGGGTAGCCCCACCGTGCAGCGAGCTCACCCGTCTTCCCCGGGTGGCCGACGTGGCTGTACGCAAACCAATTCCCTGTCTCCCAGTAGCGGTCGGCATTGTGTTCGCCGCCGACATCCTCGATTTCGGGCTGGAAGTAGCCGGCGAGGTACCAATCTCTCTGCATCTCTGCGCGTTCCCACGCCTCTTCACGGTGCCAGACGTACTGAACACTCTGCGTGTCCTCGAACCACCGGAAGTCGGGCCCCACGCCGATGCTGTTCCAGGTGTTCCTCAGCGTGCTTACGGGAAGATTGCTCACGCCGTCGATGAGGTACGGAATGACATCAGGCTCGTTCGCAAGGATGGTCGCAAGGTAGGGCTCGAGATCCTCCGGCGTAACGATTTCGTCAATCGGCACTCCGTAGGCCTCAACGAGCTCTCCATTGAGAATCCACTGGGACGAATCTGCACCCTCTTTGACCGTAGGAACGGCGTAGATGGTGCCGTCACGAACGGGACCATCAAAGAAGAATCCCACCGTCTCGTAGAGACCTGGAGCGTGCTCGTCAATGAGGTCGTTGAGCGGAAGCCAGGCGTTTCTCTCGAGCTCCTGGAAGAAGTTGTTCCAGCTCGCGGTGAACATGATGTCGAGCTCTTCTCCGGACTGAATCGCAAGTTGCTTTCTGTCCGCCCATTCGCCCCAGCCAAAGAACTGGACCTCAGGATACGCTCCGATGATCGGCCCGGCGTACTCCATGGCAGCCTGATTGACCGCTTCCTGATCGCCCTGTGCCCCGCCCGGGAGCCAGAGAGTGACTGGAACCGGCCCACCGGATGCGCCGTCCTCACCTTCGCCGCCGGCGAAGAGAAGACCTACCGATACGAGCATGAGTATCGGCAAAAAGACAATTCGTGATCTCATTAGAGACCTCCTTCACAGTTATTTCCAGCGCCCGCAACGCAGGCGCAACGTGCTCGTTTCATCCTTTCAGCGCTCCAATGGTGACACCCTTTACGAAGTAGCGCTGAAAGAAGGGATAGGCGAGAACAATAGGCCCGATCCCGACGATGACCATGGCGAAGCGTACTGCCTCGTCGGGGAGGTCTCTCAGTCGATCTATCACATCGCCCGAGGCGCCCATTGCGAGTAGACGCTCCATCATCTCGATCTGTCGAAGCGTCTGCAGCATGACAAACTGCAGGCTGTACATCCGTTCGTTGGTGATATAGAGCAGGCTCTGGAACCAGTCGTTCCAATAGATGAGCGCTGCAAAGAGTGCGATGGTCGCCAGGACCGGCTTTGCAAGTGGCAGGACGATCTGGAAGAAGATCCTAAGGTCATTCGCACCGTCGATCTTCGCCGACTCCTCAATTGAGTCGGGAATCGAGGTGGCAAAGTAGGTGCGAAGGATCAACACATGCCAGACGTTGAACATCAGCGGCAAAATGAGTCCGCGGAAACGATTCTGGAACCCCAAGAGTTGTGTGTTGATGATGTACGTGGCAACGAGCCCGCCGTTGAAGAGCATTGTGAAAAAGACAAAGAAGGTGAAGAAGCTATGTCCGGGCATACGTGTCTTGGTCAGCGCGTACCCGACAAGTGCGCTTAGGAAGACATGCCCAAGCGTCCCCACTACGGTTACCAAGATCGTGACACCATAGGCGTCCATTACGAGGCGAGGATTAGAGAAGAGGAACTCGTAGGCCTCAGTGCTCCACTGTGAGGGGATGAATCTGTAGCCCTCCTGCACAAGCGTCGAGTTGTCTGTGAACGAGACAGTCACGAGCAGGAAGAAGGGGGCGAGAATGGCGGCGACAGCCAGCACAAAAACGATATGGAGGACAATGTTTGCCGTCCGGGAAATCTCATTCTTTCGCAGTCCAGTACGTGCCATGCCGCGCTCCTAAAAGATCGACCACTCAGGCTTCAGCCTGCGGGTAACGAGGTTGACGGTCATGATCGTGAAGAATCCCACCACCGATTGGAGGAACGCCGCAGCGCTCGACATCCCGATGTCACCGAGACGTATTAGTGCGCGGTAGGTGAAGGTGTCGAGAACCTGGGTTGTTGGAATCAGCGGGCCGGAGGCACGAGGGGTCTGAAAGAAGAGTCCAAAGTCCGCGTTAAAAATGCGACCAAGGCTCAGGATAAAGAGCAGCATGATCATCGGAAGGA
>JANQQY010000436.1 GCA_028284845.1 Spirochaetales bacterium | reverse complement strand
CCACATGCTTGCAGTGACCACATTCACACCGGTCTCCTGCGCAAAACGACCGGTCAGGATGTTCATGCCGTTGAACTGGGCGTGTGACGCGATACGGTTAACCTCGTCAACGAGTGCGGAAACCTCGACCTGGATCTGCATCCGGTCTTCGGAGCTGTAGATACCGTTCGACGCCTGGACGGCGAGTTCACGGAGACGCTGCAGGATGTCGGAACTCTCCTGAAGGTAGCCCTCTGCGGTCTGGATCAGCGAGATACCGTCGGCAGCGTTGCGCTCTGCCTGCTGGAGTCCGCGGATCTGACTTCGCATCTTCTCAGAGACTGCGAGTCCCGCCGCATCGTCTCCGGCACGGTTGATTCGCATCCCCGATGAGAGGGCCTCGATGTTCCCCTTCAACTCCATGCCATTAAACTTGTTCTGGCGTTGGGCGAACATTGCGCTCAGATTGTGGTTGATGATCATCTCATCCTCCTTGGATTTAACCGGAACATCCGTGTTCTCGGTTTGAGTTCACCGGAGGCGCGCGCGAAGCGATTCCGGTTGCTCGTATTGATTCTCGGTTGTGAGGTTCGACCCATTAGTCTTTTTCCTTGGCCGTTTGATGACGTTTTGGCTTTGAATTCTGGAGAAAGTGGAGTAGCGTGCGATATGCTCTCGGTGATCGTCACAGGTGGAATGGGCCCGGAGAAGGGCATAATCCGGCGCTGGTGCGACACCGCTGATCTGGTCGTGGCAGCTGACTCGGGTCTCGATCGCCTCCACGCTGTGCAAGGAAAGGCCGACGTCGTTGTAGGTGATTTCGACAGTCTTTCGGACCACGCGCTTCTCGCTTTGTACGGCGACTCAGTCGAGAGACACCGGCGCGAGAAGGACTTCACGGACACCGAACTCGCCGTCGCTGTTGCCCGGGATCGCGGAGCCGAGTCAGTTGTCATCCTTGGCGGTGGCGGCGGTCGCATCGACCATTTCCTCGCGATTCGTTCGCTCTTTGATCGAGATCCGGCTCCCGACGCCTGGTTCACCGAGTCTGCGGAGTTGCGGAGCGTCGAAACCACCCTTGAGATCAAGGGGGAGCCGGGGGACGTTGTCAGTTTTTTTCCACTTGGCCGTGAGACCTGTCGGATGCGATCGGAGGGATTGAAGTGGGACTTAGCCGGTCTTGAATGGAACACGGGGGATGCAGGAGTCAGCAACGAGCTTGAGAGCGCCAGTGCGATCGTCCATATGCAGACAGGCAGGCTCTTGATGGTTCGACCTTTGGGAGGCGAATCGTTGGGAATAAAAGCAGATGAGTGACGGCTACATCCGGCCGACGACAACCTTCCGAGATCTCGCCCTCGCGCTGTCGGAAGACGAACGGCGCTCATTGCACAAACGAGTGTCGAACGCTCTGAACCTCCAACCTCAGACTCCGAAGAACGCGTTCCGTTCGGCGGTCGACGATCGAAGTCGTCGCGAATTGATCGCCAAGGAGATTGGCTCGCTTAGCATTTGGGATCGACTTCGGTTTTTTTTCCGCAAACTCCTCAGCACTCACAGTGACGAACAGGCTTACGTCGACTTCAGGCTAGCCGGCCTTCGCCGTCGCGCCAAAAATATCTGCCCGGCGCTCGCCCCAATTGAACACCACACCATGGGGCCGGAGGTTGCTCGTCACGCCTGGGATCTCTATCGCGCGGCGTATCCAGTGATTCCGGTGTTTCTGGACTTCTGGCGTGGCGGAAGCTATCTGCAGAACGCTGTGGAGTATCTGTTAGCCCAGAGAATCCCTGCGGCCAGGAGTGATCTCTACGAGTTCGCGACGCTTGACGAGCTGCAGGAGATGTTTCTGAGAAACGAGCTCAAGGCGGATGTTCGACGGCTCGTCGTCGAGCGACTCGACGCCTATCTCGATGAGATTCCGAGCGAACTCTTTCGGCATCTGGAAGAAGGCCTTCTCCCGTTCTACTACTTGCGCCAGCTCTGCCTTTTCAACTTCAACGGCTTCTTCGCAACGTTCGGCTTTGATCCTGGAATCACACCGCCCGAGCAGCTTCCGCCCTTTCGAGAGTCTCCGGCAACCGCGGCTCTTCCAGGTATTGAAGGCCTCTACTATAGTCTCTACGCCGCAGCGAAGCTGGAGACCGACTTTTACTTCCACACGGAGATTCTCGACAGGTACCTGGAGCAGAAGGAGGCCGAATCGAGAGGCGGGAACGACGGGTCGGCAGAGTCAGGCGGAGAGCAAGGCTACGAGGACCGGCGCGGCCATCTGCAGAGCCTTCGCGACGAGATCTACGCACTGCACGCCGCTGGGAAGAAGATCCTGCGGGACATACCTTTTGCCGACCTGATTCGCTACTACACTCATGATCCCTGGCTTCGAATCACCTCCAACGTGCCCGAGCTCAAGCTGCGAGAGTTCTATCGAAGCTACCTCATGATCCGTGTGCTCGGGCGGCTCGACGAAAAGTTTCCGGACATCAGACGCGGAGTCGTTGATCGGATGACACATGAACTCTTTGACGCGAGCCCCCCGCCAATGAGCTTTTTCCGGGAGGGGCTTCAACTGACGCCACAGATCGCCGGGATCCCCGGCTTTCGGCACATGCGATCGATTTCCACCTCGTACGCCTTTCTGCGGCACGTCTATCGAGGTCGCCTCCAAGAGATGATCCGGAACATCACCCGGATTCTGCCCGTGCGACAGCGAGATTCGACCAACGATCTCGCGCTCCACGTCTCCGGCGTTGAACAGTCGATCGCTGACATGGATGACTTTGACGATTCCTTCTCGCCCGACTCCGACGACGGTAAGTCGTACTATCGCGTCCGATACGCCGCAGAGAAAGACGTGACGATGCAACGCTCCCTACGCAATGTGATCCAGCAACGGGATCGCGGGGCCGCCGCGATCGTTGACAAGTGTACCGAACACGTCACCGGTTTGATTTCCGCGCTCGAATCAGTTCACCGAGGGCTGACCGATCAGATTCGGGAACGCTATGCTGAGGCGGATGGTCGAGTGAACGCTGTTGACGGTCTGGACAATCTTCTTGAGGCACATCTGGACAGGCTCAAGCTCTTCGACAGGCTCATTCGCCAGATGCGAGCCATGGAAGAGGGATACTAAGCCTTACTCTCCCGGTTGAGGGATCAGAGATTCGATTTCCAGCGGATCCGCGCCAATCTCCTGTCCTACACGGAAGTACTCGAGAAGCACGGGATAGGTCTCAAGGATCGATCCGTAGCGCTCCAAGAGCAGTAATTCTCGATCTGATTCCGCCTGCACCGCAGCGAGCTCTTCCGCAGCCGCAATAAGGGAGTCTCTTCGCGCTCGAATCACCTCTTCCACTGCCGCCCGAGCCTCAATATAGAGATCGATGTCCGGGAGCTCGATGTGGGTTGCGTTCACAGCAAGAATCTCAATCCCTGGGAAGGCGCGAGCGACTCGCGTCGCGACACGTTCGCTGATGCTCGCAGACGCCCCGGCCAGTGAGATCTGCTCCGGCCTTGTCTCGATCAGCTCGAGTACCGCCTCCTGCGCGGTCTGAGTGAGTTGCGCTCCCACGGAGTCGGCGTACTCATCAAATTGGTTGGGTCGAAAATCCTCATCTTCGGCGAGTCGCGGCAACTGGTCGGGATCCACACGCCAGGTCACCCCAAGCTCAACCCGGTAGTCGAACGCGTTTCTCGTTTCAAGGAGGGATTCGATCGACTCGCCGGACGGCAGCGTTCCGGTGATGCGTGCATTGGAGTGTCTGGCGGCAGGTTCAAAGACGTAAAGCGAGAAGTTTGTAGGCAGGAGGCGCTGCCATCGCCATACAAAGGTGCCGGGTACGATCACCTCGCTCTCCCACCCACTGGTCTTGCTAAAAATCACGCCGTAGGTCCCCGGGCCAAGCGCAAGCTGCACCCAACCGACGAAAAAGGCGGCTATACCCAGGAGGATAATAACGACCAAAAATACCAACGCTCTTCTCATTCGGGTCCTGCTACGAGCTCCCCAAGGTCTTCGAGTGACGTGATGACTGAGTCCGGCAGCACTGATTCAACCCGTGGGTCTCCCCGTCGAAGGCGAAGACTGCGCTCATCGCCAGCAAACAGGATCGTCATGCATCCAACCGAGTTAGCAGTCACGACATCGTTCAGCATATCGTTTCCAACATAGACGATCCGCTCTGAGTCTATCCCCGCCTCATGGAGAACCGCAAGCGGACCGGCAAATAACGAGGGGTCCGGTTTGGCGATACGCGCTACGTATGAAAATGACGACAACGATCGCTCAAAGCCGAGCTCATCGAGGTCCCTGCCGAGAAGCGCCGGGAAGAGCAACGGCGTGTAGAACTGCGCGTTCGAAACGATTCCAAGGCGCAATGGCGATCTGCCTACCTTTCTGATGATCTCATTAGCGCCAGGCATCGGCCAGACCGGGTTCGAGGAGAGCTCGAAAGCGACGGCAAGTTGCTCTGGCGTGAGCGGCTCCTTGGGCTCCGTCTCCGCCAAAAGGGGTATGATTCGATCCCAGATCGAGACGATATCAACTTCCGGGTGCGCTCGTCCTGCTTCCCGTGCTGTGGCATGATCTGATCGGATCGCGGAGTAGTAGGCATCCTCGATCCGGCGGGCGAGCTCATCCGAGGGGCGTGTTCCGGTCGTGCGTTCGATCGATTGGGCGAAGCGGTCCGCCCGGCTTTGCTCTGCACTTGTGCCCACGTCGCCGGAGGCGGAGACAAAGAGCGTCCCATAGATGTCAAAGAGGACCGCCGATGGCAAGCGAGGCAAGGCGCGACCAATTCGCGTTTGGAACTCTTCCGGAACCCGCGCGGGACGGGGTTCGATAGGAACGGACTCGCCTCGAATCATCCCAATGAGCTCGTCCTCTTGCGTCCGCATCACCGGTAGTATGTCGGTTCGATGCCGACCAATCAATTCGTGCTATGCTCCGACCGGTGAGGCCGCATCCATCAACTTCGGTGCTCTACAGATTCCTCCGCTTGCTGGAGAGCACAACGCTCTTTTTTGTTGTCGGCGCCCTGCTCGTTGCGGCGTTGTTTGTCCTTGGCAATGTGCAGGAGTTTCTCGACTCCTCACTCAGAATGTTGCTCAACCTCATGGTCGTGTTCAGCACTCTTGGCGTGACGAGTGCGGTCTGCTATCTGGTTGCGTGCATCACATGGATGATCCGACGACGGCACGTGATGATCGTAAGGTTGCTTGCCGGTCTTGTTGCAGTCGCCCTGACCCTCTCCGCGGCCCTAGCCGGAGGGGCGCTTGAAGCGCTCGTCACACCGTCGTAGATGAACCCTGATGTTCCCTTAAAAACAAGGGTCGAAGTCGAGCGCCTTCGATTGGCGTCACAGGCGCTCGATCGGGTCTTCCAAGAGATCACCATGGTGGTTGCGCCTGGAGTCAGCACGATCGACCTTGAGCGAGTGGCGCGTCTCTCCATGACGCGGCACGGCCTCAACGCAGAACTCGTGGGATACGAGGGGTTTCCCTTTGCGATCTGTGCATCGGTCAACAACGTTGCCGCCCACGGTCTGCCCTCCGAACGATCTCTTGAACGCGGCGATCTTGTGACCGTCGACATCAGCGGGAGTCTTGCCGGCTGGATGGCAGATGCGGCATGGACGATCGGAGTCGGCCCGCTCTCCAATGATGCTCGACGGGTGCTGCGAGCGGCATGGAGGACGACCATCGCCGGTGCCACAGCCGCACGGGCGGGAAATCGAATGGGCGATGTTGGCCAGGCGATTGCGCAAGAAGCGGGCCGCCACGGCTGCGTCGCCGTCCGGGAGTTCACCGGACACGGCATTGGCGCGGTTCTTCATGAGGCTCCCGTTGTCCCCAACGAGGGCAGAGCGGGCGAGGGCGTTCCCATTGTGCCGGGCATGGTTCTGAACATAGAACCGGTGGTTACCAGCGGAAGTGGCAGAGTCACCAGGCTCGATGACGGATGGAGCTACGT
>JANQQY010000435.1 GCA_028284845.1 Spirochaetales bacterium | reverse complement strand
ACCTTCCGCCTGGTGCCGAGGCAATGGAGCGCATTGGTCTTGAGCTACGGTCCGCACGTTTGGGTCGCGCCACAAGGGTGCGATCACTCCTCGCGCAGCTACTCGTGGAGGTTGCGCGTCGGCTGGACGACGAGACCATCAAAGAGGTCCCGGCTCACAACGCGATGATCCCGGATCGCGTGCTTGAGGTGCTCCGCGAGGTGACGGAGGCACCGGCCGAGCCATGGACCGCCGCCGGGATGGCAGCCCAGGCGGAAATGGGACTGACCGCCTTCACCGAATGGTGCCGGAAGGCAACCGGAAGGTCACCACGCTGGTACGTCCTTGAGCAGCGATTGCGCGTAGGACGGCAAGCACTCGGGACGTCAGGGAGGAGCATCACGGACATCGCAATCGAGGCTGGATTCTCGAGCTCGCAGCACTTCGCATCGGCATTCCGGAAGCTTCACGGGGAGTCACCGTCCTCGTACCGATCACGCACTCGCGATCAGGACGGAAGCTCAGGTTTGAAGGTGTAGTCCGGATCGATCTGCTGCTGCTTGAGAATGCCAATGATCTGACGCCAGGTCGCGATGAGTCCGTGGGTCATCTTCGGCATCTCCGGTCGCACGATCTTGTGCAGCTTGTGCAGGTTGTAACAGGGCACGGCGGCGTACATGTGGTGCTCCGTGTGGTAGTTCATGTTCCAGTAGAGAAACCGGACGATCGGTCCGGCGGTGAACGTCCGGCAGCAGAGCCTGAAATCTGGAACGTTGTCCGAAAGCCCGATGTGCTGTGACTCGTTACAGAGAAACTGAAACCAGCGGCCGTAGAACTGAGCAAACGTGACGAGCACCGCCAATTGATACTGACGGGTCACGATCGAGACCACGATGATGCCTACGTGAAAGATCAGCAAGGCCAGGTTGAAGCGCACGAGTGCTCGTCTCGTCGGTTCTCCGTCGGCTTCAATGATCTCCTTCTGCCAGTCCGATGTGTACCCGCCGAATGCCTTGATGATGGTCCTTTTGAATGCACCGTAGAGTCCTTGAGGCTCCACGATAGCGGCACGGATGTAGTGCCAGAGACGCATGCCGATGGGAAGTTGCACCTCGCGATCGCGCGGCGGGTGGAGCGTGTAGAGATGATGCCGCGTGTGGCTCGACTTAAAATGGACCGGATCGTGCCATCCCAGGAAGCTGTACAAGTAGAGGAAGAAGGTCCCCAGCCAGCGCGTCTTGAACACCGTATAGTGCACCAGCTCGTGAAAGCCCTGGAGGATGAACTTCGACATCATCCCATGAAAAAAGACGAGAAGGACGGTACCCCAGATCGGGAAGGTCCCGGCTTCACTACGCTCCCAAGCGATCCAGGCGACTGTCCCGGTCGCGATCACGAGAAGGAGGAATCCGACGGTCTGGAGACTCGCCTTGAAGTCGCTTCTGGCGGTGAGCTTCTTGAGCTCCTCCCGCGGAACTGGAACTCGATACCATTCAATCGCATCTGCTCTCTGCGCTGCCATTCTGACTCCCTACGACAGAGTATGACCAGAACGGTCGGGAATCGTTCAATAGATTTCGGCGACGGAATATGGTGTTCACTCCGGTCTGCGGTCCGATGGAGCTGCGGCGGCGTGAAGTTGGTCTTGCGCTCACAGGTCGGCGATCGCCTAGCGGCCCAACGACAGCCTCCTGAACCGACCAGGGGAGAAGCCGGTATGCTCACGAAATCGACGTCCAAAATGGGCTGGATCGGCATATCCAAGCTCATCTGCTATCTGAGTCGCGCTCATGGAGTCGTCGCGGAGCAACGCCGCGGCGCGTTGCATGACGAGCTGTCTCCATGCTTTCCCGGGAGGCACACCAGTGAGACGCGTGAACCGCTTCACAAACGAACCGTAGCTGGTGCCCATCGCAGCGGCAATCCACTCGAGTGTTCGGGATGCCGGACGGTCACAGTCGAAATGCTCGTAGACAGAGGCAATCCACTCGCGATCCCGCGACGAAACCGGCGGCGACGCATCCTTGCTCCCCAGCTCGCAGATCAATGCAACAATCATCGAAAGATAGACGCTTGCAGGCGTTCCCATGGTCGAGCCCGCGAGCCGGACAAGTGATTCCATGCGATCGAGATAGGCGCCCGGGAGACCGGAGATGACGGGTGATTCGGAGGCAATGACGTCTGCGTCGAGTAGGGCGTCAAAGAGCGTGCCCGCGAAGGTGAGAAAGGACTCGTTCCACTCGCCGGGTCGGGCGGGACCGTACCGGTGCCACTTGTCCGGAAGCAGGAGAACAAAGCCCCCGGCGGTCACAGGAAACGGCTGACCGTCCGGAGAGGTCTGCACGAATCCCGATCCGGCGTGAACAGCAAGGAGGGCGTAGAACGGAAACGATCCCTCGGCTCGCTCGGTGACAACCTGCTTCGCCTTGATAAACCCGGCAGCCGACACCCTTCCGGCCGGCATCACATTGATGTGCGGGAGATAGGTTACAGCCTCGTCGTGCACGTCCAAAATGTACCAGAAGTGGTCCCGACTCTCCATTGCTCGTCCGGCTGATTCGATCGATTATTCTGACCATGAAGGTTCAGTTTGGACTCTCGGAGATGGACTACCCCTCAAACGAGCTTGGCGAACTCACGGACAGCCGGGCCGATCTTGGGAACCCTGATGTGCTGAGAGAACGGTTCACGTCCGACGGCTACCTCTACGTGTCGCAACTGATCGACCCCGCAAAGGTGGCTGCCGCGCGAAAGCGCATCTTTGCGTATATGGACGAACGCGACGCGCTCGAAGGCGGGCACCCCATCGTGGACGGAGTGATGCCGCGCGGAGGCAAGACGGTCAACCTTATGGGGAGCAACCCGGCGACCTCGGACCGCGAGGTTCTCAGGGCACTCGAGGCCGAGGAGCTCTTTAAGTTCTTCTCCGACCTCTACGGAGAGACGCCACTGACCTTCGACTACAAATGGCTCCGTGCGGTTGGCAACGAGAAGTTCACCGGATCCCACTACGATGTGGTTTACATGGGGCGCGGCTCCGAACGTGTGAACACGGTCTGGATTCCGTTGGGAGACATTCCCGTGGAACAGGGGACACTCGCGATCTGTGAGGGTTCGCACAACGGCGAGGGCTTCGCAAAGCTGCGTGAGACCTACGGGAAGATGGATGTCGATCGTGATCACGTCGAAGGGTGGTTTAGTGAAAACCCACGCGAAATCACGGAGAAGTTCGGAGGAAGCTGGAAGACGACCAACTTCCGTGCAGGGGACATTCTGACCTTCGGCCTCTACACGATGCACGCGTCCACCACGAACACAACGAACAGATTCCGGCTCAGTTGTGACGTTCGGTTTCAACCGGCGGATGAGCCAACGGACGAGCGATGGGTGGGGTCATCGCCCAAGGGTCACTACGCCTGGATGAAGGGACCAACGGTCACGATGGCGCAGGCGCGATCGCGCTGGGGAGTCTAGCAGACCGAGTCAAATTGGCGTCCGGAGTATACTCTTGAGCATGCGCCGCGCGACTCCACGAAGACTCGAGGGCTGGTGGCAGCGTCAGCCTCTGCTTCGCCGAACGATCATTGGATACGTCGCGCTCATCCTCCTGCCGATCGCGACCATCGGCACGGTAGGTACCGTGCTCGTCCGAACCTCTCTCATCGATGCAGCGCTTCAATCGGTCGAGGATCAGCTTCAGACGGGAGGTCGGGCGGTGTCGGTCGCCGCCACGCATGTGGAGGCCGTGACCGGGCTGCTTCAGTACAACACCTCGTTTGTGAACTACCTGGCGGGATCTCAGACCGGCGTCGCAGATCGGATTCTCACCTATCGGAGCGAGATCGCACCCCTGCTCGACTTCATCAGATCGGGAAACCCCTTTGTGGACGACATTCGCCTCTACACACGCTCGCAGACCCCGGTTGGAACAGGCTCCGGCATAACAAATATAGAAGATCTACATCCTTCGATTGCCAATCGTATCGACGAGATCGGTTTCAGAGGCACATGGGCCTATCAGGAGTCGACGGGCGAAGGGGCGTCATCGATCCGCTACTTTCGGGTGCTCTACGACTCACGTCTTGTCGAGCCGGTTGCCATCTCGGAGAGCACCATCGATGTGGCGTTCTTCGCGGACTCCTTTGCGAGTCTCACATCGCTTGACGGGTTCGTGATGGGGCGCTCGCGAACACCAAACGGATTCGGTGATGACTCGTTCTCATTCGAGAGCGAAGCCTGGATCGGTCGGACACTACCGCACGCCCCGAGCCTTCTCGCCCGGGCGGAGCTCGACCGCGTATCCCGCATCGACAGGACGCCGGTCCTCATCCGGGCGATCACCCTGCCAAACCCTCCGCTGGAACTCTACGCAGTCGTTCCCCTGCGGAGCGCGGCCGCCGGCACGCATCGTGTGGTCATCGTTCTGGCAGCGGGAATCCTCCTCCTTCTCTCGCTTCTCACCTGGATCTACTACTCGGTCTCCTACTCGCTTGCCCAGCGCGTACTCGCCTTCAGCCGGCACATCAAGGACTCATCAGGGCAACAGCTTGAGCCATACGAGATGGATCGGGATGGCGACGAGATTGGTGTCCTCGTTCGTGAGTACAACCAACTCGTCGAGCGCGTTGGAGTGCTGGTCAACAATGTTCGGGTCGCAGAGGCGCGCCAGAAGGAGGCCAAGCTCCTCGCACTTCAGTATCAGATGACGCCGCACTTTCTCTACAACGCGCTCGAATCGATTCGAATGCTCGCAGAGGCCGGTGACAGCGAACGCGCGGCGGAGATGACCTATCTCCTGGGTCGATTTAGCAGATACAGCCTCGCCGATGATTCGGCGGTGACGACTCTGAGCGAGGAGATCGAGCACGCGCGACTCTTCCTGGACATCCACAAAGCTCGAATGGGATCCCGACTTGAGTACCATATTGAGGTGGCAGGAGACGCGCGATCCGTTGAGTGCCCACGATTTATCCTTCAGCCGATCGTTGAGAACTGCATCAAGCATGGATTCGGCAAACGTAGACGCGGTGGCCGAGTCGAGATTGGCGTCCGGGTGGATGAGAGATCGACAGTGGTGACGGTAGAGGATGATGGCGTGGGTCCGGAGGGCAACGGTGCGCGCCAGCATGATGACCCGGGTCACGGAGTGGGACTCGAGAGCGTCCACACCCGCCTCGTAGGCTTTGGGGGTCGTCACTCGGGCGTGACGATGAAGGGCTTGCCGGGCGCCAGGCCGGGAACTCGAGTTGAACTCACCATCGCAGGGCGTACCCAAAAATGAGGACATTGGTCGTAGACGACGAGAAGACCATCTGCGACGGCATCGCCGCTATCGCACGGAAGGCACTCCTTACGGAGCACGAGGTGGAGACGGCCTACGATTCCGTGGATGCGCTTGAGCTCTTGCGAAGCGGACACTTTGATCTTCTCGTGACTGACATCTCAATGCCCGAGTTGAGCGGCATTGAGCTTGCGCGGCTCGCACGAACCGAATCGCTTGTAGCCCACATCATCGTTGTCACCGGGTTCGATGAGTTCGAGTACGCACAGAAGGCGGTGAAGGCTCGCGCGTTCGACTATCTGTTAAAACCGATCGACAAGGCCGAGTTCGTCGACGGGCTTCGCCGCGCTGCACGCGACATCGAGGAAAGGGGCCGGCCCGCCGTAAGCGACGAGCGCGAGTCGCTCCGCGCCGTGCTCGATGGATCGCAACGCGGGGCTCTTCTACCGGCCGCGTGTGCCTGGCTGGGGCCTGAGGTGATTATTGTTGCATCACGAACATCAGACCGATTGGCAGAGTATCCCGTTTTGATCTCCGCCCGCCGCAACGACCTGGTCATCGGCATCGTACGATCAAGAGAGATGCCTGAGCCGCTCGCCCATGCGGGTGACGAACCGATTGGCCTGGCGAGATGGGACGATGGTGAGAGTGCGCCCGATCTTCAGACAGTGATCACAGGCGCACTCTGCGCTCGCCTGGCCGCGTCGCTTGTGGGAATCTCTCAGCTTTACTACGAGCCTTCAGATGAGGCGACGGCATCGACGATGCTCTCCGGCGTCTTGCTGACAAACGAGACACAAATCATCTCAGCGGCGAGAGATTTTGCTTCAAGGCTTGCGGCCAATCCGGTTGCCACGCTTGTTGCCCTCCACAGCGTTGCAAGGATTGCGGTGACGGTTGGAGATCGCGCACACTTCGCCTCACGGCTTCACTCGATTGAACAGCGACTCTTCCCTCTTTCAACGGTGCAAGGAGTTCTGGATCTCATCAGAGAGTGCTGCGGGCAGGACTCGGACGATACGGGTACGAAAAAGGCGACGATCGATCGGGTGATTGCGGGAATCGAACGGACCCCACTCACCGCGCTCTACCTCGAGGGCGTTGCGTCTGAGCTCGGTGTGAGTCCGGGCTACCTCTCGCGGTTGATTCGAAACCACCGGGGCGTGAGTTTTCATGGCTACGCGACAGAGCGTCGGATTGCGGAGGCAAAGCGCCTCCTCGTTGCGACCAACCTCGACGTGAATGCGATAGCGACGCGTGTTGGATTCACAACCGCCCGTCAACTCTACCGTCAGTTCAAGGAGAGAGTAGGCGCAACGCCCGGCGAGTACCGAAGAACCACGAGCGCAGAGTAGATGTGGCTACGGGTGGATGGACTCGCCCCTCGCATCCTCACTCGGAGAGACACCGAACAGCTTCTGGTACATCTTGCTGAAGTGAAACTGATCGCAGAAACCTAGCTGATTGGCGACTTCCTTGACGCTCGAACCCCGCTGGATCAATCGTGTGCGGGCCTCGTTGAGCTTGGCCCGCCGCAGGTCGGACATCGGTGAGACGTTCATGATCTCGGTGAATACAGCGGAGAAGCGGCTCTCAGAGAGGCTCACCGATCGGGCGAGATCCGCGCGTGAGATGGGATGTTCGATGTTCTTCCCAATGAGCTCGAGCGCCGGAGCGATTCTGCGCGCCTGATGGAGTGCGGCGAGCCCACCCGGCTCATCGAAGTGCGCGAAGATCGATCGCATCAAAGAGATGCGCATTTCTTCGGCGGTAAGCACGGCACTCACCGTGTCCGCCTCGATTCGACCAAGTTCTTCAATGGCCTGTCCAATCCTCGCGGCTCGCTCGGGGCGAAGGAGGGGAGAGAAGGAAAAAACGGAGCTGAGCTCCACTGAGCCGAACGCAGTGAAGTCCATGTGACCGTAGCGAATGGTCGCGTCGCTCCCCTCTACACAGATGTAGTAGGTCGTCCCGGGAGCGATCAGGATCCCGTCCCCTTCTTCGAGTCGCTTTTGGCGGAGGCCTGGATGATCAACTTCCATCGTTCCGCGAACGACATCCAGAAAGTGAAGATTGGCAGGCGTAAACCATCCGCCGTGCTCCGGCCTGCTCGTCGTCCGCCTTCCACGGTGGAGGGTGAGTCGAAGTGAGCTGGCAATCATTGCCGCGAACGATTGGTCTTGTCTCATCTCAGCCTCGGGAGTGTAGTACAAAAACACATCGAATCGAAGAGATGGCTTCTGCCTACTGGTGGTTGGTTTCCAGTAGGGTTCAAGGGAGGAGCAGTAATGAACTACAGAAGAATGGGACGGACAGGACTGAAGCTGAGCGAGATCTCGATCGGCACCTGGCAGAACTTCGAGAATGACGGCGACTATGACAACGGCAAAGAGATCCTCAAGGCGGCACTCGAGAACGGCGTGAACTACATTGACGGGGCCGAGGGGTACGGGTCTTCTGTTGGCGAATCGGAGCGGTTGGCCGGTCGAATCCTACGAGAGATCGCCCCACCCCGGAACTCCTATGCCGTTTCCGGAAAGATCATCCCAATCGAGTTTGGTCACAAGAGGCCAATCCTCTCCGGCGGCCTCAACCGCAAACACATCGTTGACGGCTGCGACGAAGCGCGTGAACGGTTTGGCGTTTCCTACCTCGATCTCTACTTCTGCCATCGACCTGATCCCGAGACGGAGCTCGAGGAAACCTGTTTCGCGATGACCGAACTCATTCGCCAGGGCAAGATTCTCTACTGGGGCACTTCGTGCTTCACGCCGGAGCAGTTCAGCGAGATCTTCACGATCTGCGATCGGTACAACCTCTACAAACCGAGTGTGGAGCAGTGCGAGTTTAGTCTGATTCGCCAGGAGAAGGTGACTTCGATCCTTGCTCCGGTCATCCGCAGTCAGGGAATCGGTATCACCGCGTACTCGCCACTCAGCGGTGGGATCCTGACCGGGAAATACCTCGATGGGACGGACGATGATACGCGGGTGGCAAAAGTAGAGTGGTTCAGGAACGCGAACGAAGAGTTCCTTGGGCAAAACCAGAAGCTTGTCGCTCTCAAGGCTATCGCTGACGAGATCGAGATACCGATGGCAAGGCTCTCGCTTGCGCTTGCTCTGAAGAACGATCTGATTTCGTCGCTGATCGCGGGCGCATCGAGCCGCACACAGATCGAGGAGACTTGCAAGGCATCGGAGGACGCTCGGAAGCTGTCGGCAGACATCGTTCAGCGCGCCCTCGCATTATTCGCTGCGTAGGGCATGGTGAGGGAGCCACCGTCCTATTTCGTTCGGTGCGTTCCCTCGCCGTCGAAGAAGGTACCCAGCCACCTGTCCCACGGTATGAGCCCTGTGCCGTAGTTGCACGAGACATGCTTGTGGTGCAGGTAGTGATAGTAGTCTCCGGTCGGCCAGAACCCATCAAAGAGAGGGCCCTCGAATCCGATGTGACCGCGCGCCGGGCTGAGTGCCGTGATCTGGCTGTTGTAGAGGAGGTGAATGGGATGCGCCGGGACAACGAGATGAATGAGCAGTTGGCTGAAGTAGAGAACATGCTCAATGGGGTGCATCGACATTCCTGACCAGGGACCCGGGTTTGGATTGCGGTGATGAACGCTGTGAACAAGTCGGAGGAGCGGCTTCCAGTGAAGCAGTCGATGCGCGAAGTAGAAGTGAGTCTCACGCCACATAGGAATGACAAGGAGAATCACGGCGAAGAGGACTGGACGCTCCTGGAACGATAGTCCCGGGACGACACCTCGAGCAACGAGCCAGAAGTAGAGGACCTCGTAGGCGGTCCACATGGGAACGCCGGAAACAAGCGTGTAGAACATGTTGTCGGCAACTTGATTGTTGAAGAGGAACTTCTTGCCCTTCTGCTGCCAAGCAGGATGGAACTTCCGGTCGCGCCCGTGAAGTTTCCACGTGTAGAGCACAAGATGGTAGAAGCCGTAGATGACGAGCGCCAGAATCAGGTTCCTGACGAGCATGTAACCTACTGACGACGGCTCGAGAGGAGCGAAGCTCTCGATTGGTGGCTGGAAGTAGGTGTAGGTGAGCCACGCAAGAGCAGCGTAGAAGAGATACATCGGAAGGATGTAGCCGCCCCATCCAAGAAGCCACTTGAGGGTTCTGCCTATTCGTACCGGCGAGCTAAAGAGCGGCGAAAACCCGGCTGGATACGGCGGCTTCCAATGTCCCTTCTCGTCACGAGTACCAAAGTCGCTATCCACTCTCATATGCGCGTCCTCTCAGATGATTTCCAAGTCGTCTCTACCGGGCAAGATGGGAAAGACCGGCGATGGAAGGGTCTGGTACCAGTACGAGACTGAGGAGATGTCGTCTCGTCGCTTGTAGAAGCGCCATTTGCGTTTCCACCCGAGTGCGTGAATCGTCACCTTGATGTCGTTCTCGAATCTGACAGGGTCCATGATATGCCACCGGTAGAGGGCGAAACGCTGATTCGACTGGTAGAGTCCATCCGGCCGGACGACCTGCGGCATTCCCGAGTACGGACCGGTGAACTCCTCGTACCGTTGTGTCTCACGCCGCTCGAAGTTCCACGACCCAAGGAAGTAGTCTTCCACTCCCGTCCCACAAATCGTCGGGAAGCCGGTTGAGCCGGCAATCTCTCGTCCGTCCGACAGCGCTGGGTCGGTATCGCCATCGAGATAGAACTTGATCTCCCCTTCTCCCCACCAGCCCCCATGGTTTACCTGCCAACCAATAGAGGTGCCGACGTAGTGCCCCCTTCCCTCGATCCCGTCGAGCAAGGTGTGAACAGCAGAGTCAGCTACGGGAGTAGAACTCCGAAACTGGGCGTGAAAGTAGGCCGCGTCCTCCGGGACATCGGTCAACGTGTAATTGATCTGCCAATAAACGGTCGAGTCCTCGAAGCCGATGTTCTCCATCGTCACACGGGCGCTTTTCCGGAAGGGCATCTCCCAGAAGCAGCTGTACGCGCTGCCCGGGTTGACGCCTACGGCGAGCGAGTTGATCCGCGCAAAGTCAAAGAGGCGATCGTCGCCGTCCCACGGGTAGACATGACACCCCGCCCATGGCGATGCGAAGAAGTCACTGACCGGGCATTCAACAGACGGCAGCTCCTGATCGTCCCAGTAGACTCGCAGGATCAGATACCGATTCGTTCCGGTCATGGTCATCCAGATGGATTGGATTGCGCCGGAGCCGTGAATATGCCCAAGCTCTTTCTCCTCGCCAGGAGAGATGATGTCGTTGGGGCGAACCTTGTAGCCCACCCCGAGTTCGCGTGCCGGACCGGTCGGTTTCCCGGACTCGTCCATGGCGGGCACGGCGCGGGCACCGCCAGCCTTTGACCCATCCGGGTTCTCAGCGCTGATAGACCGAGTCTTCGCGCTTGAAAGACGCGAGAGATTACCCAGATGAAGTCCAAGACCATTAAATCCGTTCATCTGACCTCCAGACGGGCCGCGTGGCGACCCGCGAGTATCAGCCCGCTTCGCCCTCCCACCCGGTCACGCGTGAGCCGCAAAGGCCCCTCGGATTACGAGGGGCCAATGGGGCACATCGCTACCAATGCGAACTACTGATATCGGTCTCGAACTTCGAGATACTGTCCGGTCATCCACGCCTCAAGCTCGCCCAAGCCAAGCTCTTCGGCCTGCTCAATCATTGCAGCGTGCTGGGCACGAACGTCGGCCTCACTCTCCGCCGAGATGATGATGCGAATCTCTTCGTTGGTCGCAAACTCGCGAATGGTGCTGTAGATGTTCGCCTCTCGTGTGTTGCCTCGCGGAACGACGAAATGAAGCTCCGGCCGGAAAACGAACCGCTCCTTCGCTGCGATGAGTCGCGGCGTGACAAGGGGCCAGTTCTCAGGGTCGTAGACCTGTATCTGCTCCTCCAAAGCCACGCCAAAGGTCCACACGCCTCCAAGGATGTCTTCGTAGAAGTTTGGGCCATCGCGGGAGGTGAGGAACTCCTCGGTGAATACGGGACGGCCGTCAGCGCCAAGGTTCCAGTGGCGACCCTCGAGTCCCCACGTTGCCAGCCGTCGGCCCTCTTCGCTTCGCATGAAGCTCATGAACTGGATGGCACGATCAGGGTTCTCGTTGTTCCGAGTGATAAACGTGCCGGACCAGCCAATGCCGTCGCTCACCCAAACAGTCTCGTCCGAAAGCTCCGTCGTGATGGGAATGGCACGGTACGGAAGTCCGGCAACCCCGAACGCGTCGTTGGCTTCCTTCGACTGCCACGCGGATCGACTGAATGAGAATGCGTTCCCGCTGTAGACTTGCTGAGTGTATTGCTCAAGCTCCCACGTGAAGTTCTCCGGGACGGCGAGCCCCTCGCGAATGAGCCTATTCATAAAGACGAGCGTATCAACGAGTGCCGGGTGACGAATCCGATGCTTGATCTCGTCGCCGTCCGGGTAGATGCGGGTTCCGCTCCCGACGTCCATCCCGAACTGAGCCTGGATGTACTCGTAGCCCCAGTTGTGGACGTAGGGTACTGCGTCCGGGAACATATCCCGAGCCATCACCATTGCGGCTTCCCACTCGTCAATGGTCGTGATCTGCGGAGACCCCATCTGTTGCCACATATCCTCTCGAACATGGAGGGTGTGCGTCCCCGGACCGGGAAGTGCAAACTGCTCGGAGTTCCACTGCTCTTCCGTCCAGAAGAAGTTCCGCAATGTGTAGAAGTTCCCGTCCGCCTGCGTGTGATTAGCCACCTCAATGTCGGTTCGAGGCAACTCGGGCGCGTACTGCTCAATCAACTCGTTCCACGCATAGGAGAGGCGAGCGTCTGAGAGGCGCTCGACCTCAGCGCTCGTGTAGACCATCTCCGGCAGGCTGCCCGACGCAATCATAACGGGGAGCTGCTGATTGTCGTTCGCACGCTCCACGTTCATCGTGACACCGGTCTGTGCGGTGATCTCCTCCGCGATCAGCCCTTTCCACTCGTCGGTCCAAAACCACGAGTGATTCACAAAGAGATCCATTTCGATCTGCTCATCGCTTCCCGTCGTAGCAGCCTCATCCTGACCGGCAGCAACGGCCATCGCCGCCGGCAGAAGCAACAGGGCGATTGCAACGATCGTCACCATTCTGTTTGCTCTCATGCAAACCTCCTTAAAAGATTCTCCAAGGGGATTCACCCCTTCACGGACCCAAGCAAGACCCCTTTCACAAAGTGTTTTTGCAAAAAGGGATAGACGAGGACGATGGGCACCACGGTGATGACGATCGTCGTCATCTGAATCGAGAGCGTGGTGACCTGTGTCGCGGTCGCCGCCATGGAGACATCCATTCCGGACATCATGGCGGAGATACGACTGCTATTGATGACTTCCATCATGAGGAAGGAGAGCGGGCGAAGATCCGGCGAACGCACAAAAAGCACCGAATCAAGCCAGGCATTCCATTGGGCAACGCCAAAGAAGAGTGAGACCGTGGCCAGTACCGGCTTTGAGATTGGTAGGACGATCCGCACAAAAATCTGAAGGTCATTCGCCCCGTCGATGTGGGCCGATTCTTCGAGTGATTTGGGAATGTCTCGAAAGAAGGCGACCATTACAAGGACGAGAAATCCATTGAGCATCGTAGGAACGACGTAGACCCAGAACGTGTTGAGCAGTCCAAGAGCGCGGAGGGTGACGTAGTACGGGATGATGCCGCCGTTGAAGTACATGGAGACGATAATCGCGAGGAAGTAGATCTTTCTCCCTCTCAGGTTGTCGTGGGAAAGTGCGTAGGCGACCATGCTCGTGAGCGAGACACCAAGGACGGTGCCTACGACGGTTCTGAGCACGGAGATCAGGACGGCCCGTGTCCACGCGTCGTCCGAGAACACAGCCATGTAGTTCTCAAAGGTGAAGGAACGCGGCCAGAGGAAGACTCCGCCACGAGTGCTGTCGATCCCCTCATTGAAGGAGACGACAAGAACGTAATAGAAGGGGTAGAGCGTTGCTATGAACACGACGGCCGCAAAGCTGTAGATCAGAGTGTCGAGGATCCAGTCCTCGGCGCTCCTGTGCTTTAGCGTCCTCAAAACAGCGAACTCCCCGAGACCCGCTTTGCGATCCGGTTGGCTGAGAGGATCAGCACGAGTGAGACGACCGCCTGCATCAGCCCTACTGCGGCTGCGAAATCGAACCGGCCATCCCGGAGGCCGACCTTCAGGACATAGGTCTGAATGATCTCAGAACGGGCGTTGTTGAGCTCATTTCCCAATAGATAGGCTTGCTCAAAGTTAGACCCCGAGACACCGCCGCCAAGAAGGTTGCCAAGACTCAGAACCAGAACGACAACGATCGCACCACGAATTCCGGGGAGCGTGACGTGCCGTATACGGGCGAGTCTGCCGGCCCCGTCAATCTCAGCCGCCTCGTAGAGCGTGGGATCGATCCCGGCAATCGCGGCAATAAAGATAATCGCCCACCAACCCAGGCCCTTCCAGATGTCCGTGACCACCGCAAGCGTCCAGAACGAGCGTGGGTTGGTCAGCACATCGAGCGGCTCATCGATGAGTCCGATTCGGACCATCAGGTCGTTGAGCGCACCAAATTCTGTGGAGAACAAGGCGTAGGCAATTCCCGAAACAACGACCCACGAGATGAAGTGCGGGAAGTAGCTCACGGTCTGAAGGGTCTTCTTGAATCGCGGCAGCCGAATCTCGTTCAGCGCGATGGCGAAGATGATGGGCATTGGAAAGGCGAATAGCGTCTTGAGAATGCTGATGCCCAGGGTATTGGCCATGATGTTGCCAAACCTGAACGAGGTGATGAACTCGCGGAAGTGACTCAAACCAACCCACGGGCTGGTGAAGAAGCCTTGGATACCGTCGAGGAAGTCGTAGCGTCTAAAGGCGATTACAATCCCGAACATCGGCATATAGGCAAAGAGTGCCAGGAAGACCATCCCGGAGATCGCAAAGACGTGGAGCCACGGCTGCTTCAGGAGTCGACGCTTTTGAGAGAGCGTGCCAACGGGCGCCACGGTGCTCACGTACATGGCAGAATTGTAGGAGCAGGTCAGCTGCGCGGGAAAGCGTCAGATTCCGGACAGGCTATGTCAGAATCGAACCTCCCACCGGCTCGCGGGGCTACGATCCAGCGAGGCCGACGCCAAAGCTCGGACGGATTGCCAGCCCGGAAGCACGCCAATCGCGTGCGATCTCGATCGATCCCGGGCGACGGGTGTAGCCGGCGAACTCATTTCCAAACGCGCTGTGAATCGTTTGCAGGTAGAGTCCTGCATTCGTTGTGTAGTGGGATTCATAGCGGACGCGAGACTCACGAAACAATCCCACCGACGACTCGTAGATCTGCACCCATTCGTCATCCACGAGTCCGGTTGGGACGAGGTCGGCGAAGAGCTTCGCTACGAGTGCGGTGTCTCCCATGCGCGCGGCGGAGAGGGTTCGGGAGAAGAGCGTCCAGCCGTCGTGAAGACGATCTGCCTCAGGTCGGCACATGAGTTCCTGATGCGCGTAGGCGGCCTCCGTCGGCAGGCGAATTCGAGACCAATCCTCCGTGTGAATGGGAATGGAGAAGTAGGGATCGAGCTGGATGGGATGCTTCTGAGTCCCGGGCAGAAACCGTGTCTCGTCCCACTCCGAGGTGGCAAAGATTCCGTGTTGATCGTCCACCAGTCGACCAAAGGCGAGACCGGCGCGCAGTGGTTCCAGCCACCGAGCCGTCTCACCGTCATTGAGACCAAACCGATCGGCGAAGACAACTCCGCGTCGTAGCGTACTGGTCGCCGCAAAGAGGCTGCAGAGGTAGTTCGCTCGATTGTGCGTGTCAAATTCGTTCTGGCCCATCGCGGGTTTCACGTGAATACCGTAGGTCCCGTCACTCTCGCGCTCCAGTATCGATGCGAAGAATCGACAGCTACCGCGGACAACCGGCCAGGCGATATCGCGAGACCAGTCGGAGTCTCCAAGCGCGATTGCCGCGTCGATTGCCATCTGCGCCGGATAGGCCGCGTTGTGAATCTCGTACTGGAACCAGTTCGGCTCCCCACATTCCAGGCCCTCAAGGAGCCCGCCGGTACAGCCGATGGGATGCTCCCACGCCCAGAACGTGCCTTTGGCGCCGTAGATTCGACTCGTGTGCTCCTCCGTGGGCTCGATGCACCCCGCGAAAAACTCAATCCAGGATCGAACGATGTCGGTGTGACCGAGCGCGAGGAGCGCGGGGCTGACGTAGGACAGATCTTGCGGAAAGTTGTATTGCCAGCCGTTCCCCGACCATCCCATCGCGGGGCTCGGCATTCGGACATCGGGGCCGTAGCTCGATAGCAGGGAGAACGCGGATCGACCCCAGAGCCCGTGAAGCTGCTCGTCCGGTAGCGATACAAAGGCGTCCCCCCACCGCCTCGACCATGCGACCGCAGAGCGCTCGAAGAAGGCATCCGCATCAGGAAGAGAGTCGGCAATCGCCAGGAGCTCATAGGAACGACCGGCCGCACCGGCGACGAGGTAGATGGTCGCACCGGGCCGGATGACCTGCCGCCGAATCACGATCCGCGGCCCGTCGCACTCGAGACCTGGAGCTCGGACGACGGCCATCGAGTCTGCGCTGCCAATCTTGAAAGTGAGCCCGCCATGTACATGTTCGGCCGAATCGCCACGCAGGAGTCTCGAGGATGCCTCGCCGACCAGCTCGTCGCCATGCGTCGTGGTCACCGAACGAACACCCGTGAGTTCAAGATCCGGGACGGCTCCCTCGACCTCCACAAACTGGACACACATCACGTCGGCGAACTCGGGGGAGAATCCAAGGCGTAGCCGGTAGGCGTAGTCAACGCCCCGTGCGAAGGTTGTCGCAACACCACGCCTGATGTCGAGCTGTTGACGGTAGCGCTCGGGCTCTGAAGGAAGGTGGGCAAAACGCAAGCTGAGGAACGGGAGGTGATAGTCGAGTCCGAATCTGCCGCCGCTCCAATGATCGGCGTGCATAAATCCCACGGCGCCAAGAGCACGACCGGGACCCGGCTCGGCGCCGTTCATAAGGCCAAAGGCATCTACCGACGCGCCACATCTTCCAGAACCTAGGTAGAGGTTAGCTCGATCTTGGTCCGGCGTAAACGTCGTC
>JANQQY010000188.1 GCA_028284845.1 Spirochaetales bacterium | reverse complement strand
CCTCGCCGTCCTCTTCCTGCTTGCAACCGTCCTCGCGGGCGCTGCAGGGTACGTGATCTTCGAAGGGTGGAGCATTGGCGACGCGTTGTACATGACCGTTATCTCGTTCACGACGACTGGATTTGGCGAGGTTCGCCCACTCTCGCCCGCGGGTAGAGGTGTCACCATCTTTGTGATCGTGAGCGGGATTGCTTCGCTTGCCTACGTGGGCGGGAGTGTCCTCCAGCTCGCCGTGGAACTCTATCTGTTCAGGAGAGGCCGAATGGATCGACAGATCAACCGACTCAAGAACCACGTGATCCTGTGCGGCTACGGTCGCATGGGACGACACATTGCGAACGATCTGTCCCAGGCTGGAATCCCTTTTGTAGTGATTGAGAGCAATGATGAGGTCACACCGACGCTCGACGATCTTGGATTCCCCTACGTCATTGGGGATGCCAGTTCGGACGAGCTGCTTCGCGCCGTCGGTGTGGAGCGGGCACGCGGTCTCATCGCCGTTGTGTCGAGCGACGCGGAGAACGTCTACACAACGCTCACCGCGCGCTCGCTCAATTCCGAATTGACCATCGTCGCACGCGCACTCGGCGACGAGAGCGAGCCAAAGCTGAAGACCGCGGGTGCCGATCGTGTGATCAAGCCGTACGAGATGGTCGGTCGGCGGATTGCGCAACTTGTCATTCGCCCTGCGATGGTCGAGTTCGTGGAGACGATTGCGCGTTCAAGCACCGGCGAGATCACCATGGAGGAGATCGAGGTAGGGGCCGGCAGCGAGCTCGCCGGCGTCAAACTCCGGGACACCGATCTCCGGAGCCGACTTAATATCATCATCGTGGCGATTCGAAGGCCCGACGGAACCGTTGACTTCAACCCCGGTCCGGACGCCGTCTTTGATCGTGGCGATCGCCTGACGGCCATCGGCGCCCTCCACGACCTCGCTGCTCTCACCGGCCTCTGCGGCGTTCCCGCGTAGTCTCGCGCGACCATGAGCACCGGTTCCTTTGATCTTCTCAGCCCAGATCTCGTCCTTGGCCAGATTGAGGAGTCGTACGGGCTCTCGCTCGACGGGTCGATCACGCCGTTCGCGAGTTACGTGAACCGCGTCTACGGCATCCGGAGCGATGAGGGAGACGAGTACGTTGCCAAGTTTTACCGGCCCGGTCGATGGAGCATCGAGGCGATTGGCGAAGAGCACGAGTTTGTCCATGACTGCGCCGAGGCCGAAGTCCCCGTTGTTGCTCCGCTTCCCGATCCGGAGGGCTTCACGCTTCAAGTGCTCGAGGCGGAGACGGACGATGGAGCCACGGAGTTCCCCTATGCGCTCTACCAGAAGCGCGGCGGCAGAGGCTTTGATGCCGAGCACGGCGAGGAGTGGTATCGCCTTGGCTCCTTGGCAGGCCGAGTTCACTCGGCCGCCGGCGCTCGACCGGCATTCCATCGACTCGAGTGCACACCTGCGGGATCGACCCGCCGGTTCGTAGGCGAGTTGGAAGAGGTCGTTCATCCGGAGGTCGAGACGGAGTTTCACGATCTGGTGAATGCCGGCCTCGAGATGATCGAGCCCCTCTTCGAAGGCCTTCCGATGCTTCGCATCCATGGGGACTTTCACCGTGGTAATGTCCTCGATCGGGCGGACGACGGACTCTTGCTGATCGATTTTGACGACATGATGATTGGACCGGCGGTCCAAGACCTCTGGCTTCTCTTGCCGGATCACGCGTGGGCGGCTCGACGTGAGATCGCTGAGATCGTTGAGGGGTACGAGCAATTCGCCGACTTCCCCTACCAAACGCTCAGGCTGATCGAGCCGTTGCGCCTCATGAGGATCATCTACTATCTCGCCTGGAGTGCCCTCCAGCGCGACGACCATCGATTTCAACGGACCAATCCCGACTGGGGCTCGCGCGCGTTCTGGATTCGAGAGATCGAGGATATCCGCTCCCAACTCGACGCGATTGCCGAGGATCTCGCCAGATAGGTCGATTCTGCGGCATGGTGCTCGCCAAACCAGCCCTACCGTCGTGGCACTCCCCGCACAAAATGTCCAGGAATCAGATAAAAATGATAGCACCAAGGGCGTGATACGCCTATTCTGAAGTGGCTACAAAAAAGCGAGGTACCATGGCTGATTTTGATGCAATCTCAGAAGCACTCCAGCGCGGAAAGGCGAACGACGTAAAGGAGATGGTCCAGGCGGCTATCGACGAGGGCGTTGCTGCACGCGAGATCCTTGAACAAGGAATGATGGCTGGAATGGACATCATTGGCGCGAAGTTCAAGGCGAACGAGATCTATGTCCCGGAAGTTCTTATCGCGGCGCGCGCGATGAGCGCCGGCATTGAGATTCTCCGCCCTCTGCTTGTCAGTCAGGATGTGAAGCCGCGAGGAACGATCGTCATTGGAACCGTAAAGGGTGACCTCCACGACATCGGCAAGAACCTGGTTCGAATGATGATGGAGGGGAAGGGCTTCAACGTTGTTGATCTTGGAACCGACGTATCTGCCGATGCCTTTGTCGACAGCGCCGAGGAGAATGGCGCGGACATCATCTGCTGTTCTGCGCTCCTGACTACGACGATGACCGAGATGAAGACGGTGGTCGACCAGGCGACGGAGAAGGGCGTACGAGATAAGTACAAGATCATGGTTGGAGGTGCACCGGTCACGCAGCAGTTCTGCGAGACGATCGGTGCCGACGCCTACACGCCGGACGCCGCGAGCGCCGCTGAGAAGGCAGTCGAACTCGTCAGTGCGTAGAGGTCACGCGTAACCGTAGTGGGCGCCCTCCCGCACATCGCTGGGAGAGCGTCCCGTCACTTTTTTGAACACCCGCGAGAAGTAGCTGTGATCGTCGTATCCACAGCGGCTTGCGATCTCCACAACCGGTAGCTCTGTGTCTCGCAGGAGATCCGCGGCTCTCTCGCAGCGAATCCGGCGGCCGTACGCTACATAGGTTTCACCCATCTCTTCATGAAACACTCGGCTGAAGTGACTCACGCTGAGTCCGGCTATCTCCGCGGCCTCTGAGACCGATGTCTGGCGGTGAATCGATCGGCGAAGATGGTGAACCACTCGGCGCAGGGCGCGCGCATGCCCGAGATGCGGAAGGTAGAGTACCAAGTCGGAGAATCGACGTACGATACGTGCCATCCAGTAGGCAACCCCGTTGACGTCGTCCTGATGACGGATTGCATCCACGAACTTGTAGTTCATCCCAAAGACCTCTTCCGGGTCCGCACCCTCCGTCAAGACTGCGCGAGAGAGGAGCACGACAAGCTCCTGGGCACGGGTTCGAACCACCCCCATATCCCCAGTCTCGAAGAAGACCGTTCCCAAAAGCTCGTTCAGCGTCTGCTGGGCGGATGAGACATCGCCGGACCGGATCTGATCAAGCAGAGCCGCCTCTTTCTGCACCGGATACCGCGATCTGCGAGCGTCCGACTCGTCGTCGCCCTCACCTGGTCTCGTGTCGAGCATCGGGGATCGTCGCTTGAGCTCGTGGATGTACTCGCCCATTCGAGACTGGTTGGCAAGGCGCTCAGATGCCTCGTCAAAAGGGGCACGGGAGTCGCTCGCTGCGATGGCGAGTTCGCGAAGAAGCTCTGAATACGCCGTGACGGTCCCCGGTGGGACTCGCGGGACCATCTCGAAGAGCGAACGGACTGAGTCGGCAGCAATGGAAGATGAATGGGCCTCCAATCGAGGCAGGAGTTCCTGTTCGAAGAAGTCTTCTTCTTCGATCGTAAGGACCGGGCCAGCGACGAGCGCTCCAGCCAGCTTCCTGTCAACAAGGATCGGAGCCGTCCAGTGCGTGAAGGAGTTCTCGCAGAGGAAGATGCTCATTCCTCCGTGTCGAACCGCCTCTTCCACCCACGGGAGGTGACGTCGGCTATCCTGGTGAATCCGATCTCCGGAGCTGACGATCCGACAGAGGCGGCAGGGGTACTCCTCGCTCGAAAACGTTTGAGAGAGACGCCCTGTCCGATCGATTGCGACGCATGGGATGCCTGTGACACGCGTGAAAAGGTCGGCCTGTGCCTGCGATCGGATCATCCGGGAATAGTACCAGAATGCGCAGAAAAGTCACAATCGTTTAGATGACGAGCTCTGCGACCGGCAGGGAGATCTCGTACTCGAGCATCGTGCGCATACGGTAGAGAGCAGATCGAGCGGGAGCCGAACGGTTACTTCTGAGTTCCGGCGAGCCGGTTGGATCGTAGTCCGTGACCGGGTGCAACTCCTCGAGGTACGACCGCGCGAGTCGCAGATTGTAGGCGTTCGGCATCCATTGATAGTCAAAGAAGCTCCCGATCCCCTTCATAAGAGATCGATACTTGGTGCGAACATCCGGAAAACGGACGAGGAGCTGCCTGCGTGCGTGGAATTCCGAAGCGAAGCTCTCGAGGGCACCCTTCGCTTCGGCTCGGTACTCTTCCGCCGCAGCGATCGCACTCTTGAGCGCGGCTCCCGCTCGATCCGGGACTCTCGCGTCTATTTCCATGGTTGGGAGGAGCGATTTGTAGCGATAGAGAGCGACGAGCATCAGTTCGCGGGGAGATGCGTCCTGAGTACCCTGAGTGCTGCCCGTTCGAGGTGTGGGTTCCAAATCGGCCATTCGCGCGAGGGCCTCGTGATACAACTCCTGGAGACGCACGAAGCTTTTCCGGTCTGCGTTTGAAGTATCCGGATGGGTCCGCTTTGCCAATATTCTGAAGAGCTCTTTGAGTGCTTGCGCGTCGGCGTCCGGATGCTCACTGACGTAGGTCAGGAAGGGGTTATCACGAGAGGACGCTTGAGGCATCCGGATCCGGAGCGTGGCCCACCAAGAGTTCGTCCATTCGACGAAGCCGACGGCTGATCTCGCGAGCGAGGTTCATGACAAGAAGTGCATACGTCTTCATGTCCAGTTTTGAGACCTTGTAGAGATCTCGATGGGAGAGGGAGAGTGTGTCCGTAGGTTCGGTTGCGCGGACCGATGCGGCGCACGGCTGGATGTCGATCAGCTCCATCTCTCCGAACGTATCGCCCTCGTGCATCGTCGTGAGCAGCTTCTCCGGCGTCTCCACATTGCAGCAGAGGCGCTTCGTGACCTCGACTGCGCCGTGTTCGATGAAGTAGATCCGATCGTTCTCTGCACCTTCGGTTACGATGGCATCGCCCGCTTCAAAGTGGCTCGACTGGATGTAAGGCTTAAGGGAAGTGAAGGCGGACTCGGTTACGCCGCCAAAGAGCGAGCATGCCTTGAGCTGGGTGAAGCTCATGCTTGGCTCTGACATATCTCAAAAATATCGACTTCCTGAGCCAGAGGCCATCTTCATTGCTACCTTTGATTCATGAATCGTCGAAGAGTCAAACCGGGCCCCGGCCAGGAGTCGGTCTGGGACTATCCACGGCCGCCCGCTGTCGAAGCGGTCGCTGAGGAACTTCGTGTCGTCTTTGCAGGTGAGGAGATCGCTCGGAGCAGGCGTGCCTTTCGCGTCCTTGAGACGAGCCACCCACCGAGCTACTACATACCGATTCGTGATGTCTCTCAGAACTCGCT
This sequence comes from Spirochaetales bacterium, assembly GCA_028284845.1. GTDB lineage: Bacteria > Spirochaetota > Spirochaetia > DSM-27196 > SLST01 > SLST01. Next base: position 4,338 of record JANQQY010000188.1, on the reverse strand, counting down.
TCGTAGCAATCCGCGGAGAACCGTCTGTGAGTTCAAAGGAGAGGCGTCGTACTTTGATGTCACCGTGGGCAGCAAGCAAGCGCACGCAGCGGCGTGGTACTACTCCAGCCCTCGCCCAGGATACGAAGCGATCAAGGACTGTGTCTCCTTCTACGCGAACGCGATGGATCAGTGCTGGGTGGGTAACGAGAGAGTAGAGCCACAAGAGGGCGACTTCTACGGCGGCTGGATCACGAGTCGCGTCGTAGGGCCCTTCAAGGGCGGCGTTGGTACCTGGGGCTGGTAGTCGCCCGCTACGCCAGGTGCAGCGCGTAGCCCATGAAGAAGCTCACGCTTCCGCCAATGACAAAGAGGTGCCAGACCACGTGGCTGAATGGGAGTTTCTTCCACGCGTAGAAGATCATCCCCACGGTGTAGCAGGCGCCGCCGATTAGTGTCCAGATCGCGAAGCCGACGGAGGTCGACTCGATCATCGGGCGAAAGGCGATGACGATCAGCCACCCCATCGGCAGATAGATGATATCGGTGAGTATCGTCGGCTTTCGAACGATTACCGTCTTGATCAGCACACCGATGATCGCGAGCGCCCAAATAATTGAGAAAACGATCCATCCCCAGTTGTCACGCATTGCGATCAGACAGACCGGCGTATAGGTACCCGCGATGAGGACGAAGATAAATGCCTGGTCGATGATCCGAAGCACGCGCCTCGCGCGTGGGAGCGCCGCGAAGCTGTGCATAACTGCAGATGAGAGAAAGAGCAGGATCTGCGTTGCGCCATAGATGCTAAACGCCGTCGCCTTCCAGCCAGAAGGATTCTCCGCACTCAAAACGAGGAGCACGATCATGCCGGCGATGGCGAGCCCGGCACCCATCGCATGGGTGATGCTGTTGAAGATCTCTTCAATCGCACCGCCTGAGTCGTAGCGAATCTCAGAGGGCTTGATCTCGCGGGGAATTGCAGCGGCCTCGTTCATGGCGCGATCATATCGGTTGCCATCTGTCGCGACTACGGCTGTCCGCGGGCCCCTACATAGAACGTGCGATCTCGATCAGGGTGTCGCTCGTTTCATGGGTGCCAATGAGATAGAGCGCCGAACCATTGTGGATCCATGCCACAAACGGTGCTTCGCCGAAGGGTTCGTCAAAGTGAAACACCCCGGTCACTCCGTGTCTTCTCCGGGTGATCTCCACGCGTTCTCGCCACATCCCAGGCGCCGCCCACTCCACATCCGTCCTGAGACTTTCGACGGTATCCGGGTCCGCCATCGACCAGATGACCAAAAAGGCGTTGTCGCGGCGTCGCCTCCACCGGACAACCGCATCCAGATCCCCCGGAATCACCTCACCATCCGTTGTATCTGCATGCAGCGCCGGCCCCCCTGAGATGACAAGCTCGTAGCCCTCCGGAACAAATGCAGGGATGGGCAGGTTGGTAATGATGCCGGCGGCCGTGAGCGATGTCGTCCCCAACACATCGCCGTCGTCCGTCATAATGGTGACCGTCCCTGGCACGTCGAGCACTCGAAACACCGCTTGGCGGGCCCCGGGAATCGCGGTGCACCCACCAATCAAGACGATGGCAGCGAGGAGCGATCTTCGCACCTGCCGTGTGCACACCACGCGCGGAATCCTCTCGATTCTTCGTACGAGCTCTGAGCTCGGTACGATTCGAGCCTTCTGTAGCATCGTTTCAACCTGTCTCATCAAGATCCTCCTTCAGGACTGCGCGCAGCCGTGCAAGCGACCGGTGCACAATCGTCCCAACATGCGACTCACTGAGTCCCGTTGTTCGAGCGATCTCTCGATTCGTCAGATCAGCTCCGAACTTCATCGCGATCACTTCTCGTTCGCGCTCCGGAAGCGAAGAGACGGCCAGCCGGACGACCGCGACGGCCTCCAGAGCGATGGCTTCCTCCTGCGGATCAACGGCACTCGGATCGGCGAACGCCTCGAAGTCGCTCATCCCAAGCTCCTGCCGCCCTTTCCGTCTCCCGTCCGCAACAACACGCCGCGCGATGCCGATCAGCCACGCCCGTGCCGAGCCGCGACCCGGATCAAAGCTCCGCCTCCGCCTCCACGCCCGCTCAAACGTCGTGGCGCAGAGATCCTCCGCCGAGTCACGATCGCCCGACCGGTAGGCGATGTAGTTCAGAACCGCAGCGGTGTTCTCCCTGTAGATCTCTTCCCAATCTCGTCTCACAGCCCCTCTACCACTACTACGGATCGGGACACAGAGGTATCACAAGTGGATGATTACGATTCCGTTCCCGGGGCAAGAGATCACATCCGGCCCCGACGCCGCGACAGTCATTCAGGTCGCTCTCGACTCTGTTGGGGCGGGGGGATTCTCACTGAGAGTGGTATCTGCGCTCTTTTGGAGCTGCTCGTGCCCCTTGATAGACTGACACTTCGTGGCCGCGGAATCGGTATAAAGCGTAATTACACGCGACGGATGTGAGGACGACGGGAAGCCCACGGACGCGACAACAACTCCGCTTATCCTCGTCTATAGAGATGCTTTTCGCGATGACCCGTCAGATAGGCGCACCCCGCTCAACAGAAGCATATGCTTCGACACCGGCGCATATGGCGTTCCGCCAAGGGGTCAGGTGCATGAGCTGCTGGAATCGATGCGCCGGTGATCACGCGGCTTCAGTGCAGCTTGACCGCCCGACGGGGTAACGAGTTCCGGCAGATTGAGGATTCAACGGGCACCTCCCAGGCGGCATGCGCGTAGCGGCACTCGTTGTATCGACTGTTCCCATTCTGGCAGTGTATCCCTACCGCCAGAAGTACTTTGTCGAATGGCACAGACACGACACATCCACGCGTGAACCAGCGGTATACGGCCGAACTGACTCTGCCAGGAAAATCGCCTTGCGCAGATTCACCAGCGCCGATGTGAATCACACAGGTCCAACTCTGCTTCCTTTGAGGACTTGGGCTGTGCAGTTTGCGGAGCAAAGTGCGGGCCCAAAGAAGACCTCCCAGATAGGCGGCCCTGCCTGCGCTCGGGCCATGGAGTTTGCGGAGCAAACTCCGGGCCCAGTACTCTGGGCCCAGCAGTACGACCGAACTATCGTTCGGTCAGGAGGAATCAGCCCGGAGGCTGATTCTCCAGCGGTGACGTGAATCACGCAGGTCCAAGTCCTTAGCCCCTCGCTGCGCTCGGGCCATGGAGTTTGCGGAGCAAACTCCGGGCCCAGTACTCTGGGCCCAGCAGGACTTGAACCTGCGACCAACGGATTATGAGTCCGTCGCTCTAACCAGCTGAGCTATAGGCCCGTACGATGCCCTAATCTGCCAGAGGGGAGGGGGGGCGTCAAGGTGAGCGAATGGAGATTCTGACGAAATCGAGTGGCCGTATTGGGATTTTTGGAGTTATATTCGGCCCGAATGAGCACGCTGCGCTTTCCCCGAATCGTCACAGAAACTCTGTCAGGCAGGTCTTTGGTACTCCCGGACTCTCTTGAATCAAACCTCGCGCTCGTCGTGCTTGCCTTTCGACGTCACGCGCAGCCGATCGTCGATTCGTGGATGGCGCCCATCGGGAGGCTTCTTGTCGACCGGACCGACGTCGAAATGTACGAAGTCCCGGTGCTGGCGGGCGGATGGCGAATGGTTTCCGGATTTATCGACGGGGGTATGCGTGCGGGAATCCACGCTGACAAGCACGATTCGGTTGCCACCTACTATGGCGATTCGACTCGCTTCCGACATGCGCTCGGAATTCACGATCTCAACTCGGCCTATCCGTTTTTGGTCGACTCGAAAGGCACCGTCCTCTGGCACGCGTCCGGATGGGCGAGTCAGGCAGCGATTGCCGACCTTGAAGGACTTGTGACCACTCGCACGACCGCGCTTGGAAGACAGTGAGACTAACCGCGAGTATCCTGAGACATGCTGGTCTCATGCCTCGCTCTGGAGGCGCCTCAATCACGCGGTGAAGCCGTCGACTACCTCGACCGATTGGCAATGTTCATAGCGTCGCACAATGTTTCAGTAGTCGCCCTCACCGGGCGCGTAGAGTCGTTCGATCGTCAGGATGATCACGATGAGTTGAACCGACTCATCGACGCTCTCGGTCGGCTTGGTATGAAGTACAACTGCGAGTCCGCGAGCGATCCAGAGAGTCGCCGTACGGTTGCGCTCCTTACCCAGCTCAGCGTGCTCGCGTCCGTTCAGATGACGAGTCCCGTCGAGTCGGCCGTGCTCGCAACGGAGCTTGCGCTCTCACCCGGCGCCTCGCTGGACGTGATCGTCTCCGGCGCGGCGACGACAAGCGAACGGCTCGCGGCGTTTGTTCTCTCGGCCTCTGAGCAGATTGACGCAACC
>JANQQY010000428.1 GCA_028284845.1 Spirochaetales bacterium | reverse complement strand
GCTTGTTCTTCTGCCCCTGACCTGGATCTTTATCTACCGATACATCCCAATGGCAGGCGCGCAGATCGCCTTCCGAAACTTCAACGTCGTTGAGGGGCAATGGCGCAGCCCGTGGGTCGGTCTGGTTCACTTTCAGCGCTTCTTCACCTCGCCTTCTTTTTGGCGCCTGATTCGCAATACGCTGTGGCTCAGCTTTCTTGGGATTGCCCTTGGATTCCCCGCGCCGATCATACTTGCTCTGCTTCTGAACGAAGTAAAGAGTCGGCGCTTCAAGAAGGCGGTGCAGACGGTCACCTATGCGCCGTTTTTTATCTCCACGGTGGTGATGGTCTCAATCATCATTCTCTTCCTGTCGCCCAGGTCCGGAGCCTGGGGTTACATCGCCCGGTTCTTCGGCTCGGAGCAACCCGCGAACCTCATGGGCCTCGCAAGTGCCTTCCCATGGGTCTACGTCGTCTCGGGCGTCTGGCAGGGCACGGGCTACGGCGCGATTATCTATCTTGCCGCGCTTTCCGGGGTGAACCCTGAACTCTACGATGCCGCGCGCATCGACGGCGCGTCGAGGATTCAGAAGATCTTCAACATCGATATCCCGAGCATCATGCCGACAATCGTGATTTTGCTGATTCTGACCTCCGGCGACCTACTCGCTGTTGGCTTTGAGAAAGCGTTCCTGATGCAAAACCCGCTCAACATCGCGACGTCAGAGGTCATCGCGACCTACGTCTACAAGATTGGCCTGGTCAACGCAAACTTCTCCTTTGGAACCGCAGTTGGCCTGTTTAACTCTGCGGTCAGCTTTGTACTCCTGATCGTTGTGAACTGGGTTGCACGCCGTGTAGGGGAGACAAGTCTATGGTAGAAGTTCAATCCGCCACTCCGGTCGCGAAGAAACGGAAGGCGCAGCCCACCGCGATCCGTGAGAGCCGTGGAGACCGCATCTTTCTGATCGTTGTTCACACCGTGCTCGCGATCGTCCTGCTGATCGTTCTCTACCCGCTCATCTTTGTGGTGAGCTCCTCGTTCAGCTCGGTTGAGGCCGTCACGTCCGGCGAGGTATGGCTGCTCCCGGTCCGACCGAGTCTTGACGGCTACCGTGCCGTATTCAGTCACCAAGGAGTTCTCCGTGGCTACTACAACAGCGCCTACTACTCCCTGATTGGCACGTTGATTAGTATCGCCCTGACGATCATGGTGGCCTATCCACTCTCCCGAAGGGACTTCGTCGGTCGCGGGATCATCACGTTCATCTTTGTCTTCACCATGTTCTTCAACGGTGGCCTCATCCCGACCTATCTGATCGTGCGAGGTACCGGTTTGATCAATACGCGGTGGGCGATGCTCATTCCGTCCGCCATTGGCGCCTGGTTCGTGATCATCACAAGGACATTCTTCCAGTCGAGCATACCGAACGAACTGTCCGAGGTGGCTGAGATTGACGGTTGCTCAGATCTCTACTTCGTCTGGAAGGTCGTGCTTCCGCTCTCAAAACCGATCATCGCGGTTTTGGCGTTGATGTATGCCGTAGGAAAGTGGAACGCCTACTTTGAGGCGATGATCTACCTAAGCGACGAGGAACTCTATCCGCTGCAGATCATCCTTCGGCAGATTCTGATTCTCAACCAGAACTTGACAACCGGGTTCCGGAGACTGCGGACCGATCAGTTGATGGCGCGCGCCGGCATCGCAGACCTGCTGAAGTACTCACTGATCGTCGTTGCGAGCGCACCACTCCTCGTGCTCTACCCGTTTATTCAGAAGTACTTCATCAAGGGTGTGTTGATAGGGTCGCTGAAGGGATAGTGAGAGAGCGCGGCGGGATAGAAGCTGTGTCCCCGTACCAATGTCACTGAGCCCGGTTGGATACATAAACGTCAGCTATCACCAGGCTCAGTGATACTTCTATCCGTCCCAGATTGACGCGAGCTCCCAGGCATCAAGCGTTCGAATGAGGATCTCCCCTTCCGGGTCTACGAACACGTCGATAGGGCGGAACCTCGGCGCATCGGCCGTCGGAATGTCCGGGCCCGGATGATCTGCAACTGAGAGGTCAGTCCGTGGGAGGACCATCACAAACCGGCCGTCGTCGATAAAGACTTCAATGCTCATCCGATCAAGAACAATCTCGAGCCGCATGCTGCGCCGATCAACCGGAGGTAGGTAACGCAACTGAGCGATCTTCTCGCCGAGATAGGTTTCCCGCTCGTTGAAGAAGAAGGCATTGTCGTGCAGTGAGTAGATGAGAGTATCACCGCCAAGATCGAGTCCCCAACTCATCGCGCTGATGTTTTCCAGTTCAAGCACGAGGTGGAGGCACTCGGCGTTGAGGGGACGGAGAAGGCCTGCGGCGGCGGCAGGATTGAGGCTGGATCCTGTCGCGTGCTTCCTGTGCAA
>JANQQY010000411.1 GCA_028284845.1 Spirochaetales bacterium | reverse complement strand
CACTCGATTGGAATACGAGTGCCCGCGAGTTCTACGAGAATCTTGGCGCACAGCCGATGACCGGATGGATCATCCATCGGATGGAGGCGGAGACATTTGCAACCCTCGCCAACCCGTCCGATCGAGGGGTGACAGATCGATAGACCGGTGCTGTTATAGAGGCGAAGGAGAAGGTATGAAACGGACACTTGCAATCGCTGGACTCGCGCTGATGGGCCTCGTGCTGCTTGCCGGGTGTGCTCCCGGGCCGAACGGATTCAGGAATCAGGCCGACGAAGAGGGCGAAATCGCCGGGTTCTGGGACGGCCTCTGGCACGGAATCATCTCGCCGGTCACCTTTATCATCTCGCTCTTCAACGACGCCGTGAACGTCTATGAGGTCTTCAATCGCGGCGGATGGTACAACTTTGGATTCCTGCTCGGCGCTTCGATGGTCCTTGGCGGAAGCGGTGGAGCCGCAGGGTCAAGCCGACGCCGAAGGGATTAACCGAATCGCGGCGATGCCCGCCTGTAATGAGCCGCGGGCGTCCGACACTCGCATCGACGGCGTGACGCCCTGCGCGTGAGGGCCCTACGAGAGCACACTCTTTTCGAGTTCTCGGCCGTACTCGAGCAACGACTTGAGAATGACCTTGTCCGCCGCCGGTGTGTCGACACGAGCGAGCCGATTATCCACATCCCGGAGGTAGGTACCAATGTCGATCGCCGCCTCCGGCTCGGGTGTGAGGATGCGGGAGGCGCAGAAGCTTCGCCACTTCTGCTGCTCCTCGTCCGTGAGAGTCTCTGGGAAGTTCCGCGCAATGTAGCGCCAGAGCATCTCCGGAGCGCGTTGGTCGTAGAGCTTGGGCGGGTCGGTCTTGAGTGCTTCCGGGTGAGCGGTCCGAATCTCTTCGAACTCCTCGCGATCCTCATCCGGAAAGAAGTCACCAGAGTAGATCTGAAGATCCGGGTCGCGGTATGAGCGCGCCGGTCGATTGGCGTAGACGGCCCGGATTCGTTGAATAAGGCCACTCTTCGCCCGGATCATCTCCGCGTGCTTCATGCAGAGGTCACGGTCGATCTCCAGCGCCTCCAGCCGGCGTTGATCCGCCGTCGATAGAGGAGCGATCGCGGGTGATCGGTTGATGTGGATGCCCTTGAGGGGAATCCGCTCATCGGGGCCGAGTTCTGCGCTTCGCGTGAAGACTCTCCGTCGGATCGATTCGACATCCGCGTCGAGCCAGTCGCTGGGATCTCGACGGAGGTCGTAGCAGATGATCTCGTTTGGGTTCTCCGGCCCAACGCTCAAGGGAATAACGATCGTCGTGCATCCGGCCGGGGAGCTGAACATGCCGGACGTGTGGAGCACCGGCTCCATCGATTGGAGATTGAGCCGCCTGCGTACCTCTTCTTTCCGCCGGAGCGAGAAGTAGTATTTGAAGAGCCGGGGGTTCTGCTCATTCGCGAGTCGTGCGAGTCCGATCGTTGCGCGGACGTCAGAGAGAGCGTCATGCGCTCGTTCATGGACGACTCCATTTGCCCGCGCAAGTGTCTCCAGTCTGAACACCGGCACACCGCGCTCGTCGCGTTGCCACTCGATGCCCTCAGGCCGCAGGTCGTGAAACATCCGCATGAGATCGATGATGTCCCACCTCGAGTTACCGTTCTCGTACTCCCGGCGGTAGGGATCGTAGAAGTTTCGGTAGAGGAGCGCTCTGACAAACTCGTCGTCAAACCGAATACTGTTGAACCCAACGGTGCAGGTTGCCGCCACGCTCATCGCGTCGTTGATGACCTCCGCGAAGTCGCGCTCGGACATGCCCTTGCTTTGAACCTCTTGTGGAGTTATGCCGGTCAGGAGGGCTGCGTCCGGATGGGGAACGTAGTCGGGCGAGAGACGGCAGTAGGCAACGATTGGGTCGCCAATGGACTCAAAGGTGTCGGTCGTCCGAATGGCCGCGAACTGGGCGATTCGATCCCATTGCGGATGGCGCCCGAATGTCTCAAGGTCGTACCAGAGAAGAGAGAACGCCACTACGACCCCTCGGTCGCCGCGAGTGCGCTCTCAATTACATCCTCCGGATACCCAATCAGTCGTAGTAGCTTGATCGCGTTCCGCGTCTCGACGATTCCTTTATGGATCTTGTAGTCAAAGGAGAGGCCGGTCTCATCAGCGCTGTCTGTGAAGTAGTGGAGTGCATAGACGTCTCCTACGCCGCGGGCGATTGCCACGTCATGTGTCGCCGCGATGGTCAACGCTCGATGGGTCGAGAGGTAGTGAAGGATCGCTATCGACGCACTCTCTCGTTCGAGGGAGTTGGTACCGGAGAGAAGCTCGTCAATGAGAAGGAGCAGTGGCGCCTCTCTCCGTGTCTGTTCAATCATCATAAAGATCCGTTCCGCCTCGTCGTAGTAGAAGCTCTTTCCTTCCTCAAGGTCGTCGCTCTTGTCGATGGACGACATGATCTCGAAGGCAGGTGCACGAAACGACTTGGCAAACGCGTATCCGGTGGTCTGCGCGAAAAGAACGTTGATCCCAAGGGTCCGGAGGAAGGT
>JANQQY010000184.1 GCA_028284845.1 Spirochaetales bacterium | reverse complement strand
ACGAACGCGCCTAGCTCTCCATCTCGTACTCGGCGAGCTTTCGATGCAGGGTCTTCCTGCCAATACCGAGCACCTCAGCGGTCCGACTCTTGTTCCCATTGTTTGCCGCCAGGTTCGCGCGTATGAGCTCACGCTCGGCGTCAGCGATCGTCGCACCCAATTGGATGCGGACGTAGTTGCTCTCGCTGTCGGCCGCGATCGTCGGAGGAAGGTCGTCAGGGGTGATGATTGAGCCTTTCGACATGACGACGGCACTTTCAATTGAGTTTCGTAGCTCGCGCACATTGCCCGGCCAGCTGTAGTTGTAGAGGAGCGCTCTGGCCTTCGCGTCGATCCCCTCCACGGGCTTCTCGTTCTCCGTGGCAAACTCTCGGATAAAGGCCGCGACCAGGAGGGGGATATCCTCCTTTCTTTCACGCAACGGCGGAATGTGGATGTTCACGACATTGAGGCGGTAGTAGAGGTCCTCGCGGAACTCACCCGATTCGATCGCGCCTTTGAGATCCTTGTTCGTTGCCGAGACTATTCGGACGTCAACGTCGAGCGTCTGCTCGCCACCGACTCGCTCGAACATCTTCTCCTGGAGCACCCGCAGAATCTTGATCTGGACACTCTGGTCGATTTCGCCGATCTCATCCAAGAAGATGCTGCCCATATGAGCCAATTCGAAGCGGCCGCGCTTTCGAGCGACAGCGCCGGTGAAGGCACCCTTCTCATGGCCAAACAGCTCACTCTCCAGCAGGTTTTCACTGAGCGCGGCGCAGTGGACCTTCACAAACGGCTTCTCTTTCCGGTTGGAAAGATTGTGGATCGCGTCAGCGATCAATTCCTTCCCAACGCCGCTCTCACCGGTAATGAGAACGCTTGCCCGTGTCGGCGCGACCTGCCGGACAACGTCAAAGATGCGGTTCATCTCCGCGCTCGCCCCAATGATGCTCGAGAACTGGCGCTTCTGCTCGAGCTCTTCCTGGAGTGCTCTGTGCTGCAGGGCGAGTTCGCGCGTTGAGAGGGCCCGGCGAACAAGGAGGCTTAGTCGATCGAGATTCACCGGTTTGGTGAGGAAGTCGTACGCCCCGTCCCGCATAGCCTGGACGGCGGTTTCGATTGTTCCGTGTCCGGTGAGGATGATGACTGGGAGCGTCGGGTACGATTCGACGACGCGACGAAGGAGTTCCTCACCCGATACACGGGGCATCTTGAGATCGGCGATGATAAGATCGATCTCTTCGTTCTCGAGTTCCTCCAGCGCGTGCTGACCGTCCTCCGCGAGAATGACGTTGTGCCCGTCGAGTTCGATCGCCTTCCCGAGCCCGGCGCGAATGTTCTTCTCGTCATCTACGACCATGACGTTAAACTTCATTCGCCCCTCCAACTCAACAGATGCTGCTCACGCTGCGGGACCGGGAAATGAATCGCAAACGAACTCCCCTTCCCTTCGCGACTCACGACCGACACCTCGCCCATGTGCTCCTTCACGATCTTGTAGACCAGCGTGAGACCGATCCCGGAGCCGAAGTCCTTCGTGGTGAAGTAGGGCTCGAAGATCTTACCCAGGACCTCTTCCGACATGCCTTCACCGGTGTCCGAGATCCGAAAAAGAACCTCGTCACCCTGGCGCTGCGTGCTCACCGAGAGCGTTCCGCCGTGCGGCATGGCGGAGATGGCATTCTTCACGATGTTCAGGACTGCCTGCTTGATGTACTTCTCATCGAGCCGGAGCAAGGGCAGGTCGTCGTCCAGCTCAGCCCGCACTTCGATGTCAGCCTCCGCAAGTTCGAACCGAACGAAGTCGAGGAGATCCTCGATGATCGGATTGATCTCGGCGTCTTCCAACTCGGTGTTCATTGGACGGACGGCGAAAAGGAAGTCGACCACAATTCGATTGAGTCGCTCAAGCTCCTCGTTCACGACGTCGACAAACTCGTTCATTGAACCGGCTCGTTCATCCTCAATCGCGGCGAGCGATTTCTGAATGAGCTGCATGTGGATTCCGATCGACTGCAGGGGATTCTTGATCTCATGGGCGACACCGGCGGCCAGTGTCGTCAGGCTCGCGAGGCTCTCGGCACGCCGCAATCTCGCCTCGCGACCGCGTCGTTCTGAGACGTCCTCGATATGGACGATGGTTCCGGTAATCTCACCCATCCGCACAAGCGGTGAGACACTAAAGGCGAGAATGCGAGTCATTCCACCTCGATCGAGCGTGAACTCGCGATCGATCACACTCTCCTGATTGAGGATGGTTCTCTCCACAAAACGTGAGATCGACTGGTCTGCGATTGACTTCCAGATCGGTTGGTCTTCGCGAACAGAAATGGGGACGAGTCGCTCAGCCGCCTTGTTCAAGAGTACCAAGCGGTTCTCGGTGTCTGCAACGATGAGCCCTTCAGAGAGCGAGTCGAGAAGCGCGTCGAGCTGACCCTGATCATGGGCGAGATCGGCCAGAATCGCTCGAGCTTGCTCCTGATCAAGCTTCTCAAACTTCTCCAGCGCCCGCTCTACAAAGCGTCTCACCCTGCCTCCAGCGAGTAGAAGAGCCCCTCAATCACGCGTCCTGGGGGCATGTTGAAGGACTCGACCCGTTCCCGTGCCTTCCCCATATGGAGATGCCAGAGCTCAATGGTCGACCGCGGCGTCACGTCGGTCCCGACCCGTCCCCGCAAGAGCTCGGCGAGAACCTCGAGAAATGCCCGGAATCCTTCTACGCGGCCGTGAGTCGACACGGCAGCGGTGATCTCGTCAACGAGCGAGAGATCAAGAGCACGCCCCGTCCCAATCTGATCGAGAAATCGCTCCGCCAGCGGTCGCAGCGGTGTCGCGTCCTGACCGGCGAAGTACTCTCGAAGTCGACTTCCTCCGGAGGGCTCATCGCGGAAGATGCGCCGTATGACGGCAGCGCTCTCTTCCTCGCCTCTTCCAGAGAACGAGTAGTTCCGCGCGCGTGAGAGGATGGTTGAGATGACCGCACCCCTGCGCGTCGTGGTCAGTACAAAAAAGAGATTCGACGGTGGTTCCTCAAGGGTTTTTAGAAGTGCATTCCGTGACGAGTCTCCAAGACGGTCAACGTTCTCGATCATGGCGATCTTTGCGGGCCCGGACGCTGAGACTCGCGCCCATCGGTTCAGCCGCCGAATCACATCCACAGGAATCGAAGCAAGATTCACCGCCGATTCGAGTTTGGCAGCAGCCGCGAGAAGCTTGTCGAGGCCATCGGCGAAGGTGGTCTCAGGGGGAAGCTCCGCGCCAGGCAGGTAGGGATCAAGGAGCTCGTCAATTTGGCTCAACAGCGGCTCAACCTTGGCAATGCTCTTTGTGTCGCCTTCCCAGAGCACCGGATCGAAGCGTCGGGTCAAT
>JANQQY010000362.1 GCA_028284845.1 Spirochaetales bacterium | reverse complement strand
GTTCAGTGGTCTTGGTGCCGCTTACTTTGCTACCGACGGGAGCATCGACCCGCGGGCGACCATGCGGTGGGCGCGTGAGGCAGTGCGGGATGCCGGCGTCCAGATTCTGAAGGGTGAGCGCGTGGTGGGGTTCGACCAGGAGGCCGGGTTCGTCCGAGGCGTCTTCCGCGAATCCGGCGACCGAATCGCAGCAGGCGCTCTTGTGATCGCGGCGGGAAGCTGGTCACCGGCGCTCACTCGCACGCTTGGCATTCGGCTGCTCGTAGAACCGGGCAAGGGATACGGCGTTACCGTTCACGATCCCTCTACAGATCTTGGGTCGCCCGTGATCCTGAGCGAGGAGAAGGTGGCGATGACGCCCTACCCCGACCGTGTTCGTGTGGTGGGAACCGTGGAGACGGGCGGATTCCGAAGCACGATTCGCCGCTCGCGACTCAACGGTATCTTCTCGTCAATCCCGGAGTACTTCCCATCCCTTAGAGTCTCCGCGCCGGCCGATGCCGATGTCTGGCACGGCTTCCGATCGCTGAGTCACGACGGGCTCCCCTACATCGGGCAGCACCCATCGTTCGCGAATCTGGTCATTGCAACCGGGCACAGCATGATGGGCATGAGCACCGGACCGGCGACGGGTCTTCTTGTCTCAGAGCTTGTCGCGCGCAGAGAGCCTTCAATCGATATTCAGCCGTTCGCGCCCGACCGCTGACGCCCGACCATGGAGCGTCTACTCATCGTTGAGATTGGTCTTCATGATTCGCAGGTGCGGCCCGTCGGGTACGCGCTCAAGATCAAAGCAGTCGCCGGCCACTCGGATGCCGTCTCCGGCCTCGAGCTGCGCCATCTCATCCCGTGAGAGAGAGAATGTGAAGGTCCGCAGAGTGTCCGCCAGATGCCGATCGTCCCGGGCGCCGATGATGACCGCACCAACCTGATCCTTCTGAAGGACGTATCGCGCGGCGACGTTGGCGATGCTCACCCCGTGATCAGAGGCGATCGATCTCACGCGCTCGAGCAGCGACTGAAACGCCTCCCATCCGCCGTACTCCTCAACGATGAGGCGATACTTGGTGAGGGAACGATTTCCAGCTTGATCTGGATCGCCCTTGCCGAGGTATCGGTCGGTGAGAAAGCCTCCTGCGAGCGACCCGTAGCAGAGGAGCTGTGTCCCATGAGTTTGGCAGAGTTCAACAAGAGCACGCTCCGGGCGTCGATCCAAGAGCGAGTACTGTACTTGAGCGCTCACCAGCGGGATCCCCGCCTCAAACAGCTTTGAGAGCTCGGGCGCATTGAAGTTCGTGACGCCGATCGAGCGAATCTTCCCGCCGGCCTGCAGGTCCGCGAGCATCCCCGCCACCTCTACCATGCCGGGAACCTCGTACTCCCACCAGTGAAACTGGACCAGATCGAGCCGTTCAACGCCGAGCCGCCTGAGCGATCGATCGATGATGCGTGTGACATAGGCGCGATCGATGCTCGCAAGGGCGGCGCGATCCGGCACAAACTTGGTATGGACCTGAATCGCAGAATCAGATCCGCCCTCGGCACGCCAGGCGACTCGAAGCTCTCCAAAGAGCTCTTCCACACCGGTGTAGATATCGGCGCAATCAAAGGTGGTGAGGCCGGACCGGACAAGGCGGACAAGTCCGGCTACGACCTCCTTGCGGTCGAGCGTTTCATTGCGATGTCCCGCAGAAAGCTGCCAGCCTCCGTTGATGATCCGCGCGGCGCTGTACTCGGAGCCGATCTCAAAGCGCTCGACCATCTTCACTCGTCCTCGTCAAAGGCACAACGGTCGTCTCGCTGTGCCGAAAGGTCCGCCTCCCAGTCCGGTGGATCCGAAAGATCGCCCCGCAATTGGGATCCGGGCAGGCGATGTCCGTATCTGTGGTCATCCAGTCGTTCTGATGGGTCACACGCTGTTTCGCGGGGATCAGCGGCAGGAGCGCGGCAAGGGCGTAGAGCGAGAATGTCTGTCCTGCGGGAATCGTAAGCTCCTCGCCCCTCACCTCAAAGTAGTCGCCTATCTTGTGGTTGCAGACCATCTCACCGCGGCACTCGGCAACCTCGACTCGGAGGTCGTACAGCTCAAACTCGTCGTCCATCTCGTCTCCATCCATGCCGCATAATCATACATTTTTGTAGCACGAATATGCATATATTGCATCTATGTCGGTTCGCTGATAGCGTAGCCGAACACCGACGGAAGTCCGTCGGTATTCCCAAGGAGGACTTATGAAGACCCGCACTATGCTGCTGAGTCTGGCAATACTATTGATTGCCGTATCGGCATTTGCCGGAGGATCGGATGAAGCGGAGCCGCAGCGGACGCTGACCATTTCGATGCCCGGTGAGGCAGACACACTCGACCCACACGTGACCGGCGCGCGTCGTGCCTACACCATCATGATGAACATCTTTGAGACACTCGTGTACAAGGATGGCGACACCTTCCAGCCCGGGCTCGCAACCGACTGGTCGTGGAACGACGAGGGAACCGTCTACACCTTTACGCTTCGTGACGATGTCAGCTTCCACGACGGAACGCCGTTCAACGCGGAAGCGGTTGTCTACAACCTCGACCGCATCGCAGACCCTGCCCTTCAGTCGCGATTCGCGACAAGCGCCCTTGGTCCCTACGGCTCATCACGAGCGGTGGACGAATTCACCGTTGAGATCACCTACTCGGCACCCATCTCAGCGAGCCTTCTCCTGGACGCGTTCAGCCAGGCCTACCTTGGCATGATCTCGCCGGCCGCCGGTGAGCAGTTTGGATACGAGGACTTTGGCCGGAACCCGGTTGGTACCGGACCATTCATCTTTGAGGAGTGGACCGCACAAAACCGAGTAACCCTCCTTCGAAACGAGGATTACAACTGGGCAAGCCCGGTCTACGAATCCGAAGGTCCCGCATGGCTCGAGAGCATCACCTTCTTCACGATTCCGGAAGACTCCACTCGTGCAGCGACGCTTGAGACCGGGGAGACCGATGTCGCCCTCGAGCTCGGCGAAGAGGCAATTGCGCTTCTTGAGACCGACGCCGAGTTCCAACTGCAGCGCGGCGATGTTCCCGGCTCTCCCGTCATCTTCTGGATGAACGTTGAGAACCCTATCCTCTCAGACATCAACGTGCGAAGAGCGATCCTGCACGCCTTTGATCAGGAGACCCTCGCAAACACGATCTTCCAGGGTCGCGTGACACCCACCTTCGGCCCGCTCTCTCCGGCAACACTCGGGTACAACCCTGCAGTTGAGGAGCTCTACCCCTACGACCTCAACCGGGCAGCCGCATTGCTCGAGGAGTCGGGATGGGTGCTCAACGCTGAGACCGGCATTCGCGAGAAGGACGGCGTCCCTCTGGCGTTTGATATCAATGACATCACTGAGCGACGTCGGATTGAGTTCTTCCAGGCGCAGATGCGCGAGATTGGGATCGATGTTGAGGCCAATGCCATCAGCAGCGACAATCTTTTTGCCATCACCCGTGAGGCCGATACCTACGCCATGGCATCGACCTGGTGGGCATACAGCGATCCCGACGTGCTCCGCGTTCTCTACCACTCCTCGAACATCGGAACCGGATTCGCGATCTCCAGGTACAACGATCCGGAGCTCGACGCACGCCTGATGGCCGCGCTCTCTGAGATCGATCCGGATGCACGTATTGAGCGCTACTATGAGATCCAGGAGTTCATCATGGACCGAGCTCTCCTGGTCTCTGTCTACGCTCGCCAGATCCACGACGGCATGAGAGCAAACATCACCGGCTACCGCATCGACCGCGGTCAGTATCCCGTGCTCTACGATGTCCGGTTCGAATAGTGACGATTGAAGGAACCACGATAGCCGCCGGCGAAAAGCGGCGGCTATCATTCCCTCTCTACGAGACCGTTACCGGTGTGCGGAGCACGCCGGTCACCATTGCCCGCGGCGCAACCGATGGCCCTTGCCTTCTTGTCCTCGCGGGCTGTCATCCCGGCGAGTACAGCGGCATGGTCAGCGCGATTAGGTTCGCGAAGGAGCTCGACCCGGCACTGATCGCCGGCACCGTGGTCATCGTCCACGCACAAAACCTGCCTGGGCTCGATGCTCGATCGGGCCACCTCTCTCCCATTGACGGCGTGAACATGGGACGTGCCTTTCCCGTACCGGGTGAACGTGCCGAAGGAACCGGAAACGTCTCCCATCAGGCCGACTCGCCCACCCATCGGGCCGCCCGAGCTATCTTCGAAAGTTTCGTGCGCGAGTGCGACGCTGTTGTAGATCTGCACGGTGGAGAGTTCTTCGAGACCCTGCCGCCCAACATCGAATACCTCCTTACCGGAAACGATGAACTCGACAACCGGACGCGCGAGTTCGCGCGCTCCTTCGGCATCGAATGGCTCTGGGAGGTTCCCACTGGAAGCATCCCGGAGATGCCAACCTACCCCGGCCGCGGCTCGGTCGCGCTTGAGGCAGGATTCCTTGGCAAACCCGGTGTCTTTTTTGAAGTCGGAGGCGAGGGCAAGATCGATTGGTCGCTCGTGGACCTGACGGTTCGGGGCCTCCACAGCTGCATGCGGTTTATGGGCATGGCGGAAGGCGAGCCTCTCCCTGTGGAGCACCGCCTGCTCATTGGCGGTCACGTCTACTTCGCAGGCCGCGGCGGTTTTTGCCGCTACGAAGTGGAGGCCGGACAGGAAGTGAGCGCCGGCGAGCGACTCGGCTACATCTTTGGTTTTGACGGCGAAACGATTGAAGAGTTCCACGCCCCGGTGGATGTCGTGATGACCAACGTTGGAACGAAGGGTGCCGTCAATCCAGGCGACATGCTCTTTGTGATGGGGAACGTTCCGTGAGCGGAAGGACCACCACGGTCCTGACGGGTGCGGCGGACGGCCACGAGATCCGAGTACCGCTGATTGAGATTGAGGGGGAGATCGACGGTCCAACGCTCGCGATCATCGCCGGCGTCCATGGCTCGGAGTACCCAGGCATCCTCGCCGCGATCGACTTCTCTCGCTCTATTGATCCGGCCGTTCTCAAAGGGCGAATCCGTGTTGTCCCCATTCTGACTGAGACCGCCTTCTACGGACGCGCGGAAGCGGTCTGTCCCATCGACGGCAAGAACCCCAACCGGGTCTTCCCCGGCGACCCCAACGGAACCTACACCGACGTCGTCAACCATCTCGTCTTCGAGCGCGCTGTTCGCGGATCCGACTGCGTGATCAATGTGCACGGGGGCGACATCTTTGAGGCGCTCGTTCCTTACGGTGGCCTTGGTGAGTGCGACGATCAGTCGGTAACAGATCGCAGCCGGGAGCTTGCCCTCGCCTACGACCTCCCCTTTCTCGTCACCTTTGCCAACAAGTCATCGGTCTCCTACGGATACGATCTCAACACTGCCGCCAACCGAGCGGGGATCCCGGCCTTTCTCGCGGAAGCGGGTGGGAACGGCCTGCCGAGCGAGGAGTTCACCGCCGTCCACTTCAAGGGAATGCGGAACGTCGCCTGCGCAATGGGCATGCTGGACGAGGAGCCTGTCCGCGACCATCAGACGCGCGAGACGAAGAGTGGGTTCTGGCGGATCGGTAAGGAAGGAATCTTCGAGCCGCTCGTTCAATTGGGCGACGAAGTCACGGAGGGCCAGGAGATCGGCGTACTCACCGATTGGTTTGGCGATCCCATTGAAATAATGACTGCGCCGCATGACGCATGGATCATCGCGATCGTCACCACGCCGGCGGCGAAGGCGAACGCCATCGTCTACCAAGTCGCCTACGCGGAGACCGAATGACCCGACACCTCCTGCATCGTCTTGTCGCCGCGGTCCCCGTCCTTCTTGGGATCATCACGGTCACCTTTTTTGTGATGCACCTCCTGCCGGGCGACCCCGCCACCGCGATGCTCGGCTTCCACGTGACTGAAGAGCGCGCAGAGGCACTGCGGCAGGAGCTTGGTCTGAACGATCCGCTCATCGTTCAGTACGGTCGCTACCTGGGGAACGCCGTGACGCTCGACCTTGGCCGTTCGATGTCAAAACGACGACCGGTGCGAGAACTGATTGCTGAGCAGCTGCCCGCGACGATCGAACTCGCGATCGCCGGCATGGGATGTGCGCTTATCTTGGGGATGATTCTTGGTGTTGTAGCGGCGACTCACCGTGGGACGCTTCTTGATACCGGATCGATGTTTGTGAGCCTGCTCGGTGTTTCGATGCCGAGCTTCTGGTTTGGACTACTCCTCATTTTTGTCTTTTCCGTGCAGTTACGCTGGATACCCATTCTTGGAGTCGGGGGCGGTCTGATACGCCTGGTCCTGCCGGCAATCGCGTTGGGGTTCCGCTCCTCCGCGATGATTGCCCGCCTCGTCCGCTCGAGCATGCTCGAGGTGCTCAAGCAGGACTACGTTTCAACCGCTCGTGCGAAGGG